>CAZZIF010000021.1:0-15454 GCA_964654025.1 uncultured bacterium | reverse complement strand
GCCGATGAGGCCGCCCGATGCGGCCAGCAGATCACTGCCGGCCGGCACCCCGACGAACTCGGCCGTGATGGCATTGCTGAGCGTGAGATCGGAATCGATCGACAGGTTCATCGGACCGCTGACCATCACATCCCGCTCCACACCGAGTTCGCGAATCTCGATGTCGTCCAGATCGGCACCGGCGATCAGGTCATCGATAGAGATGCGCCCGCTCACACTGCTGAAGGTCGTGGGACGGTCACCGGCCACATCCAGGCGCCAAGGACTCTTCGAGAAGGTGAAGATGTAGTACTCGGTCTGGTTCGGCATGTAGGAGTTCTCCGGGAGCTCCACCTCACCGATCATCGGAAACTCGACCATCTCGGTACCGAAACTGAAGGTCGCCCGGTCACCGAGAATGAACTCGGACGGAGACACCGCCGGCAGCACGAGGGCGGCGTCGAGATAGCCGTCATTGTTCGTCGTCGAGATGCCGGAGATATCGCCCTCGACATGCGTGATCGTGCCGCCCATCGTAGGATCGATCGTGGGAGGGAAGAGCGGAAGACTCACCTCGTTGGCGGCGGCCTGGTACAGAGTCGTATGGCCGTATCCCTCCGCGGCCACCGTCACGGTCTGGGGACCAGTCAGCGCCGGATCGTCGAAGGAAAGGGTGCCGCCGGGACCGGTGAAACCGTAGTTGTTCGCAAACGGCTCACCCGAGCGGGGGCCGACCAGGACGAACGCCCCCTCAAGGGGTTCCCCCGTCTGCCCGTCGATGGCCGACACCGTAAGGCTCTCCGCCCGGGCCGGCGGTGCGACGCAGAGAGCGGCAAGAAGCAGGACGGCAAACGCGGCGCGCGCGTTGGCTCGAACCCCAAGCCGGGGCCATTGGGCCAGAGAGGGAACCAGGGCGGTCAGGGTTCGTTTCATCGGTGCACTCCCTTCCGGTGAGTCCGGAGGTATCGGCCAGGGTTTCCCAGGCCGGGCTGCTTCATCTCCAGGGCAATGATAGCATATCGAGTGCAACGATAGCATACTGGGGGGAGGTAGGGAGGAAATCGGCGTGACCCGGCCGCGCGCGGTCGTCTATCATGATCCGGCTGTGGTCAGATTCCGTCATGCATCGTCGTTGGGCTCTTGGGCGGGCACGATCCTCCTTCGTGGTTCGGCTCCGGTCGGGCCCATTCGAATCCAAGGAGGACACGAGCGGTGAGCCATCTCGCGCTTTACTGGAAGGCCGCACGGCCCTTTTCGCTTCCCGCTTCGGTGATCCCCGCCCTGCTGGGCGGCACCGTCGCGGTCCTGCATGCAGACGCAACCTTTAATGTGATACACTTCCTCCTGGCGGCGATCGGGGCCGCGTGCGTGCATGCCGCGGCGAATCTGTTGAGCGACCACTTCGACTACGCCAAGGGGGTCGATCGCACCGACACGGTCGGCGCCTCCCGGGGCATGCTCGTCACCGGACGGATGAACTCCCGCGAAGTCCTACGCGAATCGCTCGTTCTGTGGACCGTCTCGGCGCTCATCGCGGCCTACTTCGTTTGGAAGGTCGGCTTCGTCCTGCTTCCGCTCATCGCCGGCGGGCTTCTGCTGGGGACGGGCTACACCGCGGCGCCGAGCCAGTTCAAGTACCGCGCCCTGGGTGATTTGGCCGTCTTCATGGCATTCGGAGTGGGAATTACCGTGGGCGCCTATGTGGTTCAAACCGGCAGCTTGAGCTGGACGCCGGTAGCCTATAGCCTGCCGATGGGATTCCTGATCGCGGCCATCCTGCATGGGAACAATCTGCGCGACATCGAGAGTGACCGCCGGGCGGGCATTCGCACCCTGGCGATGCTGCTCGGTCCCCGGCGAGCCCGCTTGGCCTATGCCGGCATGCTGACGGCAGCCTACCTGAGCGTGATCGCGTCGGTGGCGGCCGGATGGATCTCGCCGGTGGGTCTGCTCTGCCTGCTCACCTTGCCGCTGGCCGCGGGGGCGGTGCGCATCGTGATGGCTGGCGGCCCGCCGCTGATCGTGATCGACATGCGGACGGCCCAGCTCCAGATGGCATTCGGGCTGCTCATGATTCTGGGGATCGTGGGACAATCGATTTTGCGGTAGATGAACCAATCACTGTTTCGCCGAGATGAGCCGAAACGAGTGGATGCGGCCTCGCATCGGCACGGGGCACCCCAGGGCCGGCAGGCTCGAGGAGGAATTTTGAGAAAACGGACCACCGCATTCGGGCAGTTCACTGCCGGCATCTTGGCCGCCGGCATCTTGGCCGCCGGCTTCCTGACCGTGCTCGTGTTCTTCACCGGATGCGAGCGCGAGGCCGAGCCGCCGAAAGTCTTGATCGTGGGCGTCGATGCCGCCGACTGGAAGATCATGCGGCCGCTGCTGGAGCAAGGACGACTGCCCCATTTCCAGCACCTGATCGAGACCGGAGCCCACGGCCCGCTCTGGAGCCTCGAGCCGATGATCTCGCCGCTCATCTGGACCACGATCGCCACCGGTAAGGGTCCCGACGTCCACGGGGTGCTGGACTTCACGATGCCCGACCCGAACACCGGTGATCCGATCGTCGTGTCGAGCAACGTCCGCCAATCAAAGGCCTTCTGGAACATCCTGTCCGACCGGGGCATCAAGACGGCTGTGGTTGGCTGGTGGGCCACCTGGCCCGCTGAACCGGTCAACGGCATCGTCGTCTCCGACCGGATCGGTTCGCACGCGTTCATCCCAGCGGCCGAAGCCGAGCAGGATCTCGTCTACCCGCCCGAGATGACCGAGGAGATCCTCGCGCTGACCGGTGATCCGACCGCGGTCCCCTACGAGGTCGCGCGCCGGTTCATCAACGTCACGCCCGAGGAATACGCCGCCGCACCGGAACTCGACTACAGCGATCCGATTTCCCACTTTCGCCACATGTATCAAACCATGTCGGACTATGCCGCCATCTCGGCTCACCTGGCGGAGACGGAGTCCCCCGAGGTCCTGGCCGTCTATTTCGAGGGCGTGGACACGGCCGGGCACATGTACATGCGCTACGCGCCCCCGGACTATCCCTTCACCACCGCCGAGCAGCGTGCGAGCTACGGCGGCACGGTGGACGCGTTCTACGAGTACCAGGATCAGATCTTGGGGGATCTGTTGGCACTCACCGACGAGAACACTCATGTCTTCGTCGTGTCCGATCACGGGTTCAAGAGCGGGCAAGAACGTCCCATCGAGAAGAGCGATGAGGTCGACTACGCGACCGCCGCCACCTGGCATCGCATGCAGGGCGTCATCATCATGAAGGGCCCGCTGGTGCGCGCAAAGCAAACCGAGAGCGATCCACCGGCGATCTATGGTGGGGCAACCGTGTTCGACATCACCCCCACGCTGCTGACCGTGCTGGGCCTTCCGGTCGGCGAGGACATGGAAGGCGAGGTGCTGACCGAGATGCTGACCGCGGTCCAGGTGGACTCGATCCCCTCCTATGAGGACGAGGTCTGGCGCGAAAACCGGCTCGAGGCCAGCACGCATCTACAAGGGATCGACGCGGAGATGAAGGAGAAGCTTCGCTCGCTGGGCTATATCGGAACCGACGAGGACGATGAGGCCCTGTCACTACGCGGGCAGTGGAGTCTGGCCGACTACTACATCTTCCGCGAGCGCTACGAGGACGCCGCGCGTGAACTCCGCGCCCTCATGGACCGGGCCCCCGATTGGGCGGAACCCTACTACCACATGGGCCTCGTCTACATGCGTCAGCAAGCCCATCCGAAAGCCCGCGAGATGTTCGAGAAGGCCCTGGAACTCGATCCCGAGAAGAACCCGGCCCGCATGAACCTGGCCTTCATCTACCGGGAACTGGGCAATCGCCGCAAAGCACTGGAGATCCTGGAAGAGGCCAAGCGGATTCAGCCACGCCACGTGGGCACGCGGATCAACCAGGGCATGCTCTACAAGGAGATGCGCCAGTACGACGAGGCCATCGGTTGCTTCGAGGAAGCGCTCGAGCTCGACCAGACCAGCCACCCCGCGCTGGTGCAACTGGCCATGACCTACGAGCTGCTCAAGGATCTCGAGACCGCGATCGGCTACTGGGATCGGGCGCTGCAGGTTCGGCCCAACGACCAGCGCGCGCAGACCCGCGTGCAGCAGGCCCGCCAGATGCTGGAAGCGCACAACTGATGCGCCCCGCGCGCACCATCATTGGCGTCATGGGCCCGAGCGATTGTTCGCCCGAACAGGCCGAGACGGCCGCTGAACTCGGCCGCCTGATCGCGGAGGCCGGCTACACGCTGCTCTGCGGCGGGCGCGGCGGCGTCATGGAAGCCGCCGCGCGCGGGGCGCAGGAGGCCGGAGGGCTCACGATCGGCGTCCTCCCCGGTCACGACGCCGCCGAAAGCCCGCCGAATCCCTACATCGAGATCCCCATCTTCACGGGAATCTCCCACGCGAGGAACCTGATCAACGTGCTCACGGCCCAGGTCGTGGTGGCCGTCGGGGGGGCCTACGGAACGCTCTCGGAGATCGCCTTGGCGCACAAATGTGGCAAACCCGTGATCCTGCTCGATTCGTGGGACTATCATCCCGCGGAGCCTCTCTTGGCCGCCGTCGCACGAATCGCCGATACTCCCGAGGATGCACTCGCCCTCATCGAAGATTTCCTGTAGGCTGCGCTCAAATTCCGCCGGAGACGAACCAGTCGCCTCATGGGATGGTCGGCCGGGGTTCCATGACCCGAACCGGCCACCCGGACAGGGAGATTCCGCATGACACCGGAAACCTGGTACGACCCGACTCGCGTCGGCGCACCCCTCGTTCTCGTCCTGGTCTTCTCGGCCCTGGTCCTGATCTTCACCGACCGGTCACGGCGGGGTCACAAGCTCTTCATCCGGCTGATTCCGGGCATCGCGGCCATGGAAGAGGCCGTGGGGCGCGCCACCGAGCTAGGCCGCAAGGTGTTCTACCTTCCCGGAGGGGGCACGCTCGATGACATCCAGACCATCGCGAGCCTGGCGGTTCTCCGGCACGTGGCGACCTTGACCGCCCGCTACACCGTCGACCTCGAAGTCCTCAACAAGGATCCCCTCGCCTATGCGGCCACCCGCGAGACGGTGCAGGAAGCCTACCTCGAGGCCGGCCGCCCCGACCTCTTCACCAACGACGTGGTGAGCTATGTGACCTACGACCAGTTCGCCTACACGGCCTCGGTCACCGGCATGATGGTACGCGAGCGGCCCGCCGCAAACTTCCTGATCGGCGCTTTCCACGCCGAGTCGCTCCTGCTGGCCGAGACCGGGCAGACCGTCGGCGCCATCCAGATCGCCGGCACGGCCGAGGTCGCCCAGCTGCCGTTCTTCGCGGTCGTCTGCGACTACACCTTGATAGGTGAAGAGCTCTTCGCGGCGGGCGCCTACCTGTCCCAAGAGCCTGCGATGCTGGGAAGCATCAAGGGGCAGGACTTCACCAAGGCCGGCCTGATCATCGTCATCGTGGCGGGCGTGCTGCTCGAGATCGCCGGCGTGCACTGGATGCGCGACTTCATGCAGATCAATTGATCGGATGATCGGATCCGCGGCCCCCCTGCTGTGGGGTCCCGCGAACACAGGAGGACGGGAATGTTTTGGAAGGTTAGGCTGCCCTTGGTGCTGACCTTGCTGGTGGGGCTGGTGCCGATCGTGACCTTCTTCCTGACCGAGAAGGTACCGGGCGTGGCCTTCACTCGCGACTACGTGGAGCAGTACATGGTGATCATCGCCGGCTTCGCACTGCTCCTGGGCGTCGTGAACGTCATGCGAAGCAACATCCGCAAGATCGAGCAACGCAAGCAGGGCTGGCCGTTCGCGGTCAGCCTGCTGACCGGCCTCCTCGTCATGGGCGTCTTCGGGATCCTGAGTGCCATCGGAACGGGTCCCTTCCAGGGAATCTTGAACGCCCCGGACGGCAGCGACACCCCGTTCTACTGGATGACCCGCAACCTGTTCAATCCGCTCCAAGCGGCGATGTTCAGTCTCCTGGCCTTCTACATCGCCTCCGCGGCGTTCCGGGCGTTCCGCGTGCGCAACGTGGAAGCCACGATCCTGTTGGTCGCCGCCTTTCTGGTCATGCTGGGCCGTACCCCCTTGGGTGAGTATGTCTTCAGCTGGGCGCCGGGGGGCACCCGTTGGCTTCCCACGATCACAGACTGGATCATGACCGTACCCAACACCGCCGCGCAGCGCGGGATCATCATCGGCGCCGCCCTGGGCGCGGCGGCGCTTTCCTTGCGCGTGATCCTGGGCATCGAGCGTTCCTATCTGGGAATCCGCGGGAAGTAGACCGGAGGAGGAAGACGGTGAGACTCGAGAGCCTTGTCAACATGGATCGGCGGATCGTCTATCTATTGATCGCCCTGGGTACGATCATCCCGATTCTGATTCCGATCGGATTCCCGGTCTCGACCACCGAGCCGGTACGGAACCTGTTCGAGAAGATCGAGACGCTGGGCCCCGATGATGTCGTCATGATCTCCTTCGACTACGGTCCGACCACCGCGCCGGAGAACGCGCCAATGGCCAAAGCGGTCCTGCGGCATTGCTTCACCCGTGGCATCAAGGTGATCGTCGTGGCGCTCTTCCCGATCGGCGGCGCCACAATGGCCGGCGAGGCGCTCGAGGAGGTCCTCCCCGACTTCCCGCACCTGGAGCGCGGTGTGGACTACGTCAACCTGGGCTACAAGGACGGCGCCCAGGCCGCCATGAAACAGATGGGCGTGCGCATCGCCGGGGTGTTTCCCACCGATGCCCGGGGACGCCCGGTGGAAGAACTGCCCCTGATGGCCGATGTCGAGAACTACGACAACGTGAGCTTGGTTTGCAGCTTCGCGACCAACGTGATCGGCGAGTGGTGGGCCAACCTGGTCAACGCGCAGTTCGGTGTGCCGGTGGCCGTCGGCTGTACGGCGGTTTCGGCCCCGAAGTACTACGCCTTCCTGGACTCCGGACAGATGATGGGCCTGCTCGGGGGGCTCAAGGGCGCGTCGGAGTACGAGCGATTGCTCGTGGATGGCTATCCGGACCTGGCCCCGATCTATGTCCGGGCCGGGGAGTACACGGCCATGAAGGGCATGGACGCCCAAACGGTCGATCACGCGATCATCATGGTCTTCATCCTGTTCGGCAACCTGATCTACTTCCTGATCCGCCGACGGGATCGGAAGCTGGAGCAGGCGAAGACCGCCTAGCGGGACGTGCGTCCGTTGTGACCGAGGTCGCGGCCGAGGTTACGGCCGAGGTCGCGACCGAGGCCATCGAAACCGGATCATCAAGCCGAAGTCGTTGAGAGGAGTTGGAGGAGACGATGGGTGAACTGATCGGATTGTGGATCGGGGCCTTCCTGACGATCTGCATCTTTAGTTTCCTGTATAAGGATAATCCATTCTTCCGGTTCGCGGAGAGTCTCTTCGCCGGCATCTCACTCGGCTACTACATCGGGATCGTGGCGGTGAACACGCTGAAACCGAACCTTTTCCAACCGCTCTTCGGCGACTTCAGCTCGAACGCCCACTTGCTGATTCCGCTCTTCCTGGGCCTGAACCTCTACACCCGCTACATTCCGCGCATCGCGTGGATGGCGCGCATCTCCCTGGCCGTCTACATCGCCTACTACGTGGGCATCAACATGGTGCAGAAACTGCAGGGAGAGGTGGTGCCCCAGGTGGGGGCGACGATCATGCACCCCATCGGAGGAAACTTCACACCGGTCGACAATCTGATCATCATCATCGGGGTCTTGTCGGTGCTCATCTACTTCTACTTCTCGATGGAGCACCGGGGCGCGGTGGGCCTGGTTTCCCGTCTCGGCATCTGGTTCTTGATGCTGGGCTTCGGGGCGGCGTTCGGGTATACGGTGATGGGACGCGTCTCGCTCCTGATCGGCCGGATGAACTTCCTGTTCATCGAGGTCGTGCGCACGACCACCGATGTCCTCTAGCCGCTCCTGGAATCGGTCTCTGGCCGGTTCCTAGGCCGCGTTGCGCGCTCCGTTCTCCGCCGGGCCATCAGCGGCCTGCCGCGGCGGCGGACTGACCATGAGCCGACAACCTCCCCGCTCACGCGCCCGGGCCAGAGCGTGCTCACAACGCCGCACGAGACCGTCGGCGTCCTCTCCCCGCGCTAGCTGCGCCGCGCCCACCGCAGCACCGACCTTCATGACCCCCGCGTCGGTCTCGATGCTCTGTTTCGGTAGCCGACGAAGCCACTGCTGCGCCTGCTTCGCGGCGCGGTCCAGATCGGTCTGGGAGAGCAGCACCGCAAAGGCGTCTTCACCGCACCGGGCCACGAAGTCGGTCTTGCGGAAGAACTCCTTGATGAGCTGGGCCGAGAAGGCAACGATGAGTTCCTCGGCCAGCTTCTCTCCGTGCGCGTCCCGGTGAGCGCGAAGGTCGTTCAGGTCCACGCGCAGCAGACTGAGCGGCAGATGGCGCCGGACAGCCAGTCCGATCTCGATGTCGATTTGCCCCCGGAACGAATCCAGATTGTGAAGCCCGGTTACCGGATCGGTCTTCGACTCCATCGAGACCATCGAGAGCTGCGAGTAGAGCAGGTCGATCTCGCCTTCGAGCTGGTCCATCCGCGTCCGGGAGCGTTCGGCTTGACGCTCGAGATGATCCGCCATGCGTAGCGTCACCGAGTGAATGCGACCCCGCACGGCCTGCAAGTCCTCGAGTTCCGCTGCCTGGGTCAGTTCCTCCAGTCCCGCATGCATCTCGTGCGAGAAGCGGGTGTCCTCTTGAAGCGCGCCTTGCATGTCGCGAGCGATGGTCTCGATGATCTGACGCAGCTCCTTCTCGCGATCGAGGATGTACTCATGTTCCCGTCGCCGCTGCCCGGAGACAAGCTGCGCGGATCGCTCTCCGAGCTGGGCGTATTCGGGGATGGGCAGGGCCTGCTCGTAGCGCACCATCATGGCAGCCAGTGCGGCGCGAAACTGAGACGATTGCAGGTGCGGACTCACAATCGCGTGATCGGAGGCCACTCGCAGATGACGCAGCACAGTCTGGGCGAGGAGCTCGGCTCGCCGGGCGACTTCTTCGTCCGTGCCGGGCTGCGGCATCCGCGGCGGCACGTAGGCCCGCGGGGTCGATTCCACCGTGAGAAAACGTTTCAACCACTTGCGCACGCCTGCCTCCTGCGGCGATCGGGGCCGCGGCCGGCCCCGGGGTCCTGGCGGTCTGCAGTCAGCCGGGCACGGGCCCGAAGAGATCCCCTGTAGGTATCGGCTGAATGGCGGCAGAACCTTCGCCTGGCCTTGCATTGCCCGGCCTTGCCTGACTCCGCCTGGCCCGGCCTGGCCTTGCCTTGCCCGGCCTTGCCCGGCGCGGCCTCGGCATCCGTCGCCGGGGGCGCGGCCGCGGGCGGCTCCGGCGTCAACGCGCGAATGGGCTCGGCGTAGCCGGGGTAGGCAGCCATCAAATCGTCTCTCGTTCCCAGCTCGAAATCTTCGAACTCGAAGCCCGGCGCTACCGTGGTGCCCAACAAGGCGAACGAGGCAGCGTCCTCGCCACCGGGTGCCGGGCGGGCACCCGGCCAGGCGCTCGACGCCAGGCGGGCACCCTGCCAAACGCCCGCCGGCACCACCACCTGAGGAAGCATGCCGGCGTCCAGGTCGGGGCCCAGAAGAAGCTCGCGGGCGGACCCATCCGGATACAGATGGAGCATGCGTACCGGGTCACCCAGGTAGAAGTGGAAGACCTCATCGCTTGCGAGCCGGTGCATCGCCGAGACACGGCCCGAAGTGATCAAGTAGTAGATAGCGGTACTGTGGGCACGACCCGTGCGACAGCGCCCCGGCAGGGCCTCGGACCGGATCGTCCCCTCACGCGAAGATACGTCGCTCGGCAATCTCGCAGATGATGTGGCCCGCGGTGATCTGGGCCTCCTGTATGCGCGGAGCTTGCTGTGAGTCGATCTTGAGCGCGTAGTCCACCAGCTCGGCCAGCTGTCCGCCATCGCGCCCGGTCCATCCGAAGGTGATCATGCCGATGCGCTTCGCCAGCTTCGTGGCCTCGATCACGTTGGGGGAATCGCCGCTGGTCGAGATCGCGACGGCGACGTCGCCCCGGGCGCCAACGCCGGGCAGCTGCCGAGAGAAGACGTACTCGAATCCGTAGTCGTTTCCGATGGCGGTCAGGGTGCTCGAATTGGTCGACAGCGACAGGGCCGGCAGTGAAGGCCGGTCCAGATAGAACCGGCCCGACAGCTCGGCGGCCAGATGCTGGGCGTCGGCCGCGGACCCGCCGTTACCGTAGAAGATCACCTTTCCGCCCCCGCGGATGCAGTCGACGATGATCGACGCCATTGTCTCGAGCATCTCAACCTGCTCGAGCAATGCCTCGATGACCCGCAGGGTCTCGCGAACCTGTTCCGTGATCGACTCCTTCATCGCACCCCCCATGCCATGACCTCAGCCCGGGCCTCACGGCGTGTCCACAGCCCGCCCGCCCTCGGACGCCGTCTCCGCGGACCGTCCGCCTCCGGACGCCGTCTCCGCGGACCGCCCGCCCCCAGGCGGCGCGGCGCCGGCCAGGCGCTCGATGGCCGCCACCAGCGGCTCCCACGAGTACTTGCGCTTTTCTCGCCGTACGCCCTCGCGCATGGCCTCCTCGCGCTGCTCGGCGTAGAAGCGTTCGATGGCATCCGCCAGCGCTTCAGGATCGTCCGGTCGTACCACGAAGCCGGTCTCGTTGTCCAGAACCACCTCGCTAAGGCCCCCCACGTCGGTGCAGATCACCGGCGTGTCCAGGTGGTAGGCCACCGGCACGATGCCACTCTGCGTCGCGGAGTGATACGGCAGCGCTACGCAGTCGGCGGCCGAGAAGTGGACTGCTACCTGGTCCTCGGGTATGTAGTCGTTGTAGAAGACAACCGCGTCTTCCAGACCACCGGATCGCACCAGGTCACGGTAGCGCTGCTCGTCGTCGTAGAACTCGCCGGCCACCAGCAAGCGAACCGGCCGGCGGCGGCGCACCAGGGGAAGGGCCTGGAGCAGCAGATCCAGGCCCTTGTAGCGACGGATGAAGCCGAAGAAGAGAATCCAGGGTCCTTCCTCGAGCCCGAGCCGCCGGCGCGCCTCACCTTTCCCGATCCGCTCACCGAAGACGTTGTAGACGGGATGATGCACCAGCGCGTTGGGGACATCCGGCCGGAAGCCGAGCAGGTCCTGCCGCACCGACTCGGACATCGTGATGAAGCCGTCGCCCGGCGCGAGGGCGTAGCGGGTCAGCACCGCATCGAGAGGCCGCCGTTCATGCGGCACGATGTTGTCGCACACGAAGATGATGCGCGCATCGGTCCAGCGCTTCAACCAGCGGGCGATGGTACCGAAGGCTGGGGCGAAGAACGGCATCCAGTACCGGAAGATCACGACGTCGGGCTCAAGCGCGGCCGCGCGCCGTGCCGTACGCCACCAGCTCAACGGGCCGATCGAGTCGAGCACCGGTTCGGCGGGAAACCGGGCGATGTCGGCAGCTTCTTCCTCGGCAACGTACTGGGTCTTGCCCGGAAACAGCCGGTCGGGATACTGCCGGGTGAAGGAGAGGAAACTGACCTCGTGGCGCCGCGCCATTTCTCGCGCCAGGATCGCGTTGAACAGCGCGATCCCTCCGCGCATGGGAAAACAGGTACCGATGAAGACGATCCTCATCGCCGCCTCCCCGTCCGCCCGCCGCGTTCCTTCACGCGAACGACCATCTGTCCTCCTCTTGTCTCGGGTTGGGTTGGCCCGCCGACCGACGGAACGCGGTGGCTACGAGCAACGACGCCCTGAGGATGGATCAAATGACCGGCCTTCTCAAGTCCGGCGAAGCCGGATGGAGCGAATACGGCTCGGGGGCGGACTTCCGACGTGGGTGTCCCGCCCCCGGCTATAACTCACGCGGCGGTCGCTCGCTGCGCCACTGACTTATTTCATCATCTCGCGCAGCCGCACCATCATGTCCACCACGCGGCAGGAGTAGCCCCACTCATTGTCGTACCACGAGACGGTCTTGAGCAACCGGTCACCGAGCACTTGGGTGGACATGGCATCGAAGATCGAAGAGTGAGAGTTGCCGATGACGTCACTCGAAACAATCGGCTCATCGCAGTACTCCAGAATCTTCATCAAGGGGCCGTCGGCGGCCTTCTTGACGGCCGCGTTGATCTCCTCGACCGACACGTCCGTGGCCATCTCGGTCACCAGGTCCACGATCGAACCATCGGGCACGGGCACACGCATCGCCATGCCGTCGAGTTTGCCGGCCAGATTGGGCAGGACCTTGCCCACCGCGCGCGCTGCCCCGGTGGTCGTCGGAATGATGTTCTCCGCGGCCGCTCGCGAACGGCGCAGATCCTTGTGCGGAACGTCGGCTAGACGCTGATCGTTCGTGTAGGCGTGCACCGTGGTCATCACGCCTTTGACGATCCCGAACTGCTCGTCGAGAACCATGGCCAGCGGCGCCAGGCAGTTGGTGGTGCACGAGGCATTCGAGACGATTTCGTGCTCGGGCTTGAGCACCTTATCATTGACACCCAACACCACGGTGGCGTCGATCTCATCCTGGGACGGCACGGTCAGGATGACCTTCTTGGCGCCGGCGGCAAGATGGTCGGCAATCTGTTCCCGTTTCCGGAAGCGGCCCGTGGCTTCGACCACGATGTCAACCCCCAGGCTCTTCCACGGCAACTCGGCCACCTCACGGATGGCGGTCATTTTGATGCTGTGGTGATTGACCTTCCAGATGTTGTCTTCCAGGGCCAGGGTGCCCCTGAAGGTGCCCATCACCGTGTCGTACTTGAAAAGGTAGACGAGCCCTTTGTTGTCGGCGATGTCGTTGATCGCCACGACCTCGATATCATCGCGGTCACTCAAAATCCGCAAGACCGAGCGACCGATTCTGCCGAATCCGTTGATGGCTACACGCATCACGAGACCTCCTCTTGCTTGACTCCGCCCTACCACCACTGCGCCATCTCTTCGATGAGTTCGACGACCCGGGCGGCGTAGCCCCAGCCGTTGTCATACCAGGTGAGCGTCTTGACCATGTTCTCACCCGCAATCATGGTGGCGAGGGAATCGAAGATCGCCGAATGCGAGTTGCCGATCACGTCGCTGCTGACGATCGGCTGGTCGGTGTACTCGACAATGTTCTTGTATCGGCTCTGGGCGGCACTCCAGACGAGGTTGTTGACCCCTTCGGCAGTGACATTGCGCTCGGTGACGGTGACCAGGTCGACTACGCTGCCGTCGGGAACCGGTACGTTCATGGCGATGCCGGCCATCTTCCCCTTCATCTCCGGCAGGATCTGCTCGACCGCCAGCGGCGACCAAGTCGAGGCCGGGATGATGTTCTCGGCCGCGGCACGGGAACGCCTCATCTCGTCATGGGGCACATCCGCGAGACGCTGATCGTTCGTGTAGGCGTGCACCGTGGTCATGTAGGCATGACGGATGCCGAAGCCATCGTTCAAGATCTTGATGATCGGCGCCACGGCGTTCGATGTGCAGGATCCGTTCGATACGATGCGGTGTTCGGGCTTGAGCATGTCGTCATTGACACCGGTGACCATCGTCAGGTCCACTTCCTCCTGAGAGCGGGGTGGTACCGTGAGAATGACCTTCTGAGCGCCGGACTCCAGGTGCTTCAGCATCCACTGGCGGGTGCGGTAGCGACCGGTGGCCTCGACGACGATCTGGACGCCGTACTGCGCCCAGGGCACCTCGCCCGGCTCCGTGAGCTGCAGCATGCGAATTTGCCGGCCGCCGATGTACATGAAACCGTCCGATACCGTGAACGGCTCTTGGAAACGACCGTGCACCGTGTCGAATCGGAGCAAGTATTCCAGCCCCTTCGGGTCGGCGATGTCGTTGATGACGGCGATATCGATTCCGGGCACCTTGCGCGAGATGCGGAAGATGTTCCGGCCGATCCGTCCGAAGCCCATCAGGCCTACGCGGACACTCATCTTTCTCAAACCTCCTTGTTTCGGTCATCCGGCCCAGATCAACTCACTCCCGGAGAACAAGGTTCTGCGAGGCAGCCCCATCGCGCGCGGTTCACCTTCGCGAAACGCCCTTCCGTCGCAAGGATCGAACGCTGATGAGGATGAGTTCCCCTCGAGGGGCCCATCTTCGGCACCGGTCCTGACTTCCCTAGATCGGTCGGTGCGTCGGCGGATCTTAGCACCGTCCGGTTGGGCATGTAAGATCTTGCTGGGAAGACCTGCCATCGTGTAGAAGTGGTCCTCGACGACCGATTCTAGGTTTGGAGAGCGCAAGGGGTTTCTCGGAAAGAAGATAGCCAGAAGACGGTTACGGGGCGGCGCTCCCCGGACCGGCCACCCATCCCAGGAGGCAAAGATCATGAAGACCACCCCTGCCCACAGTCCGCGGCCAAACGCATCCCACGCCGGTCCACCCTACGCCGGTCCGAGCTACACCGCCCCCACGCGCCCGGCGACTACCTCTCGCCCGGTGACGCCCTCGCACCCGGTGACTCCCCCTCGCCCGGTGACTCCCTCGCGTGGCGGCCTTCGGCGTACAGTCGCCGCGGCCCTGCTGCTCGTGGTCACTTTCCTCTCCGGGCCCGGGGCCGCTGCGCAGCCCCAGTCGGGGCCAACCCCGGACTGGCCGCGCTTGCGGGAATCGGTCGTCGAGATACGGGTACTGGTCACCGGACGCGATCCGGTCGTCGTCTACGGTTTCGCCCTCGAGGGCATTGACGGGATTGTGACGTGCCAGAACCTGGTAGCCGGAGCCGAGCAGATCCTGGTGCGCACCCGCGCCGGTGACATCTTCGAGGCCGAGCGCTACGTGGCCCACGATCCGGCGCGCAACCTGGTGGTGATCGAGACCGACCACGACGTGCCCGGTCTCGACTGGGGCTCTCACTTGATGTTCTCGCAGCGCCAGTTCGGCCTTGTTCTCCTGCCGCCCTCGGTAGGCCAGCACGTTTACCCAATGCGCTTTCTGAACGATTTCCCGGCGCCCGAGGCCGGCGAACTCCTGGCGTGCTGGGGAGACATCTCGCCCGGGCTTCCTTACGCCGACTCGCTGGGCGCGGCCGTTGGTGTGGTGCAAGTGCTCGAGCGCGGCGAGGATCGGGTGGTGTGTGCGGTCCCCATCGAACGTGTGCGGGAGATGATGGCCCAGCCCGACCGGGGGGGGCGGCTCGAGGACCTGCCGGCCGAGAAGGCCGCTTTCGTGGATCCCGCCACGGCGGCGGGCGCGCAGGTGATGGGTGCGGTGCTGTGCCGGTCAAAGCGCTTCGGTCAGGGCGTGTCATATCTCATGCAGGCGCTGGAACTGGATCCGAAAAGCCACGAAGCCAAGCTCGAATGGGGCATGGCGTTGCAGCTCCAGCGCGACTTCGCGGCGGCGGAGACCTTCTACCTCGAAGCCCTGGCGCTCGAACCGGGCAGCGCCCGAGCCCACCTTTACCTCGGCTCCTGTCACTTCATGCAGGGCGACTACGACC
>CAZZIF010000020.1:15714-29608 GCA_964654025.1 uncultured bacterium | reverse complement strand
TTCCGGAATCGTGTGCTAACTACTTGTGAGAGAGTCGCTTGCGGCGTTTTCGTTGGTCAAGAAGCTTTCGAACCCCAGAAACTTGGCTGATGCAAGCCGCGACAGGCGACTCTCCACGTGCAGCTCTCCAAGGGCAGCTCTCCACGTGCAGCTCTCCAAGGGCAACTCTCCAAGGGCAGTTCTCCACGTGCAGCTCTCCACGGCCAGGTGTCGGTCGCAGGTGATCCTGCTGATGCGCTCACCATCGCAAGGACCCGGTCTGCTAGGCCCCGTAGCCGTTGCTGGGAGCGCCGACGAATCCGGTCGCGGAGCGCTAGGCGGGAAAGGGGGCGGAAAAAAGCTCTGTTCTGGGCCTAGTACCCCCTGTTCGACCGGGGTCCGATGTTGGTAGATTCGGTAGGCCAATCCCAGGACGCGACGGGCGCGCTGGAGGTGGGGCAGGAGAGGTAACGTGGTTCCAAGATCCATTCTGCAAGGCAAGTACGACATTCAATCTGGCGCCGGCTCTCAGGGCTGTCCAGGGGTCGAGCGCCTCCGCCACGCAGGCGAACACGTCTGCGACCACGCGGACCAGCACCTGTGTGACGGTGCAAGTGGGTACGGCCGCTTTCGCAGTACTACCGTCCTAGGCTGCGTGCGCGACGGCGACGCGGCTCTGGCCTGCGACGGGCAGGTCACAACGGGCGCCGTCATCATCAAGAGCACCGCCCGCAAGATCCGGCGGCTCTACCACGGACGGGTGCTGGCCGGATTCGCCGGTGGCGCTGCGGATGGGTTGCATCTATTCGAGCGCTTCGAGAACCAGCTCGAGGCCAACCGCGGCCGCCTTCAGCGAGCCGCCGTGGACTTGGCCAAGGAGTGGCGATCGGACAAGATGCTGCGCCGGCTCGAGGCTCAGCTGATTGCCCTCGATCGTGAGCAGGCATTCTTGGTCTCCGGCGCGGGCGATGTCATCACGCCCGACGACGGCTTGGTGGCCATCGGCTCCGGGGCGGCCTACGCCCTGGCGGCCGCGCGTGCGCTGCTCAAGTTCGCGCCCGAGATGGATGTTGCCGACATCGTTCGCGAGGCGCTGCGCATCGCCGCGGATCTGTGCATCTACACGAACCAGGAAATCCACTTGGAGACCTTGTCTGGTTCATCAACGGAAGCGGAGTAGGCATGAAGGACATCCAGGAATTGACCCCCTCGCAGATCGTTCGCGAGCTGGACAAGTACATCATCGGGCAAGCAGATGCGAAGCGGAGCGTCGCCATCGCGTTGCGCAACCGGTTCCGCCGGCGTCTGGTGACCTCGGAGATCCGCGACGAGATCTTGCCAAACAACATCATCATGATCGGCCCGACCGGGGTGGGCAAGACCGAGATCGCCCGCCGGCTGGCCCGGCTCGCGCGCGCCCCGTTCTTGAAGGTGGAGGCGTCGAAATTCACTGAAGTCGGTTACGTGGGCCGCGATGTCGAGTCGATGGTGCGCGACCTCACCGAGATCTCGGTCAACATGGTGCGGCAGGAAATGAGCGAGCAGGTGCGCGGCAAGGCCGAGCGCAACGTGGAAGAGCGCTTGCTCGAGCTGCTGCTGCCCGAGCGGCCGAAACAACCGAGCCGCAAGGCGGTCGCCGCGATGATGCCCTCGCTCTTCACGCCTTCCAGCGATGAAGAGGGACCCGAGAACGACGCGGAACGTTACGCCCAGGAGCGCTACAACCAGTGGGAGCGCACGCGCAAGAAGCTGCGCGGTCAGCTTCGCGAAGGCACGCTCGACGACCGCGAGGTCGAGGTCGAAGTCGAGATGCGCGGTCAGGTGCCGAGCGTGGAGATTTTCTCGAACGCCGGGCTCGAGGAGATGGAATTCAACCTGCCCGAGCCGCTCCAGGCACTCTTGCCGAATAGGAAGAAGCGCCGGCGGATGCCGATCTCCGAGGCACGGCAAGTCCTGCTCCAAGAGGAGACCAGTCGCCTCATCGAGATGGACAAGGTTGTCGAGACGGCGCTCGAGCGCGTGCAGAACTCCGGGATCATCTTCATCGACGAGATTGACAAGATCGCCGGCCGGGACTCCGGCCACGGCCCCGACGTGTCGCGCCAGGGCGTGCAGCGCGATCTGCTGCCGATCGTCGAGGGCTGCAGCGTGCCCACCCGTTATGGCCTCGTCAAGAGCGACCACATGCTCTTCATCGCGGCCGGCGCGTTCCATACCGCCAAGCCATCCGATCTGATTCCCGAACTGCAGGGCCGCTTCCCCATCCGCGTGGAACTGACCGCGCTGACCGAGGAGGACTTCGTCAGGATCCTCACCGAGCCGCGGAATGCACTGCTGAAGCAATACGAGGCGCTTCTTTCCACCGAAGGCGTGTCGCTGCGATTCCGAGCCGAGGCGGTGCGCCGGATCGCTGCGATTGCCGCGCGGGTAAACGAACAGGCCGAGAACATCGGAGCTCGTCGGCTGCACACCATTCTGACCACGTTGCTCGAGGACGACCTCTTCCAGATCCCGGAGGCAGACCTTGAGGCGATCGAGGTCGACGAAGCGATGGTCGACGCCAAGCTAGGGGTGATCCTGGAAGACCGGGATCTGTCGCGCTACATTCTCTAAGATTCATCAGGTTACGGAGTGACATCAGGGTACTGAGTGACATCAGGGTACTAAGGGAGGACGTGCGGATGCCGACGAAGCACTTTCTGACGCTGCTTGATTTCGAGCGCAGCGAACTCGATGCCATGCTCAGCAGCGCCGCGGAGCTGAAGGAGGCCTGGCGCAAGGGCGACCGCTCCGAGCCGCTGGCCGGCCAGGTGCTGGGGGTGATCTTCCACAAGCCGAGCTTGAGGACGCGGATCTCCTTCGAAGTGGGCATGCGTCAGCTGGGCGGCAGCAGTCTCTACATCACGGACGCCGAGATCGGGTTTGGAAAGCGCGAGGCGATCAAGGATATCGGGCAAGTGCTTTCGCGGTTCCTGAGCGGGATCATGATCCGCACGTTCGATCACGCCAACGTCGAGAAGCTGGCCGGGGCAGCCGAAATCCCGGTCATCAACGGCCTGACCGACTGGACCCATCCCTGCCAGATCATGGCTGACCTCTTGACGATCCGTGAGCATGGCCGCGACCTCGATGGCCTCACGTTGACCTACATCGGTGACGGTAACAACGTCACCAACTCGTGGATTCATGCCACCAAGGCCTTCGGTATCGATCTGCGCGTGGCGTGTCCCCAAGGGTACGAGCCGAGCGCGGAGTCGATCCGCCGGGCGGCCGGAGATGCGCGGGGCAGCGTGCGCATCGTCCACGATCCGCGCGAGGCACTCGAGGGTGCGCAGGTGGTCTACACCGATACGTGGACCAGCATGGGGCAGGAGGCCGAGGCCGACAAGCGCCGAGCCAGTTTCGCGACCTACCAGCTCAACCGCGAGCTCCTGAGCCGCGCGCTCCCCGACGCACTCGTGATGCACTGCCTGCCGGCCCACCGGGGGGAGGAGATTACCGACGAGGTGATCGACGGTCCCCAGAGTGTGGTCTATGACGAAGCCGAGAACCGGATGCATGCGCAGAAAGGGATCCTGCTTCATTGTCTCGGATCGCGCTGACAAGAGCAGTGACGGTCGCCCTGGCGGTCCTGCTCACGTGCGGGTGCGCCAGCATCGAGGCGCCCCGCGGCGGGCCTGAAGACCGCGATCCGCCGGAGGTACTCGAGGTGCAGCCCGATTCAGCGGCGGTGGCCGTGCCGCTCGATGGGCCCCTCCGCTTCTCTTTCAGTGAACCGATGAACCGCTCCTCGGTGCAGGACTGGCTTCAAGTGGCGCCGTGGCCGGGTCGCCTGGAATGGCGCTGGGAGGACGGCCGGGTCGAGGTGGTGCCCGAGGACGGGTGGGCCCGGGGGGAGACCTACACTGTCCTGCTGGGTACACAGGCTGCCGACCGGCGGCGCAACGGTCTGGAGAAGCCCTTCAAGTCGGTCTTCACCACGGCCGACTCGCTTCCGACCGGACGCGTCACTGGCTGGGTGCGCGCGCGGAGTCTGCCGGCCGCGCAGCAACTGGTGGCTTTGTTTCGCTGGCCGGTCGACCGTGTGGCGCCGGGCGACAGCGCGTTTCGTCCGCCGGATGTGCGCACCGCTCTGCGGCTCAGCGAGTCGGACTCCGAGGGGCGTTTCGAACTCGCGCACATTCCGCGCAAGGGACGTTACCTGGCTGGCGCGCTTCACGACGAGTCCGGCAATCGGAGCTATGATCCCGACCGCGATTTGTGGGCCTTCTACCCCGATCCTCTTGCGGGTGATGCCCTGAAGCCCGACTCGCTGGAGATCTATCTGGTCTACCCCGACGAGCCCGGTGACTTGCGCGGTATCGCGATCGACAGTGCGTGTGTGGGCTACCGGCCCCCGGCGCGCCTGCGTGCCGCGGCAGACAGCCTGGAGCGCATACTGTCCGGGGAGTCCGATGCCCAGGGGTTCGCGACCACCGGTGACACACTCGATGCATTCACCCTCAGTGAGGCAGAGGCCGAGTCGGTGAGGGTGAACCTGGAGCGGATGAGGGTCCGCGTCCTTGAGGCGCAGGCCGACAGTGCGCGCTGCTCGGCCATCGTCTGGGTGAGCGCCGTGTCGGTGACCGATACCGCGCAGGTCTTCGAAACGCGAACCGTGGGGGAATTCCAGTTGGCGGATGTGCCGGTGGGTACCTATCGGGTGAGCGCCTACCGGGACTTGGACAGCGACAACCGGATCGGTCCGCGCGAGCCGGCCGGCTCGTTCCCTCTTCCGGTGGAACTCCTGCCGGGCCGCACGGTGACCGGGCTGGAAATTCTGCTGCAGTCGGCGGCGGTGGATTCGGCCGGGGCCCCCGGTGACGCCGGGGGAGATTCGGGCGAGGGGGCGGGCTCGGCGCCGCCGGATTCGCTCGAACCTGGTTCGCCGGACGGCAGCGATGCCCAGATGCCCGACGATGAGGGAACGCCGGACGCCGAGACCGAGCGGCCGGATAGCGGCGAGGGAACTCCGGACACCGAGACCGAGCGGCCGGATACCGGCGAGGGAACACCTGGCAACGGCGCTGAGTCCCCGGACGGCGTGGAGCGGTCCTAGCCATGGTGGTGGCGTTCGAGAAATGGTCGGGGGCCGGTAACGATTTCCTTCTTCTGGCGCCCGATGTTGCCGGCATCTCGAGTCCCGCTTGCGCAGCCGAAACTCGGAGAGGCGCCAACGCTACGAGGGATGCCGCAGGTGGGTTGACTCTGGCTGGCTGGACCGGGTCCGAGCTGGCAAAGCGGTTGTGTCCGCGCCGTACGGCCGTGGGGGCTGATGGTCTTACCTGGCTGCGTTCAGCGGGCAACGGGGAATTCGTGGCCGACCACTGGAATCCTGACGGCAGCCGGGCCGAGTTCTGCGGCAACGCTGCCCGCTGCGTCGCCGCCCATGTGCTTGGGAACCTCGGAAACGAGAAGACCGCACGGTTCCGCCTGGGTGCGGTGGCGGTGACCGGTCAGGCCTGCGCCGAGGGGATCGAGGTCTCCGTACCGCCGCCGAAGGTGTTGGAGGCCTCGTTGCCGCCTGGCGTCTTGAGTGAGACGTTGGGGCCCGATCAGCGTTTCGTGGAGCGGGCGCTCTGGATCGACAGCGGCGTTCCCCACGCGGTGCTCCTGTTGCGTGAAGAGCCGGGCTTCTCACTCGAAGGTTGCGGGAGCCGGTTGCGCGGCCACCGGCACTTCAGTCCGCGGGGAACCAACGTGGATCTCGTCTGGCCGGTAAGCCGGGAGAGAGACGGGCAGGCAACCTACCGGCTGCGAACCTACGAGCGAGGGGTGGAAGCCGAGACGCTGGCTTGCGGGTCGGGCGCGTTGGCGGCCGCCGCGGCGATTCGAACGAATGAGGTCGCCATCAAACGGTTCCCGCAGGTGCAGTTGCAGGTGCGTATGCAGGTCCGTTTGCAGGTGCGTTCAGGCGACAGGCTGGACGTGGTCGTATCCGAGAATGCCTGGCAGCTCCGCGGCCCCGCCGTGAAGGTTTTCGAGGGGGTCGCGGAGCTGCCGAATCGAGAGGGAGTGGGCTAGGACGCGGCGGCGCGCTCGCGATTGAGCTGCTTGGCCAGACGGGACTTGACCCGGTTGGCCGTCGAGTCCTTCATGACCCCCTTGCGGACGGCATTGTCGACCGACGAGACCGTGGCCGACAGCAGGGCCGCCTTCTCGTCGGGGTTGGCTTCGCGGTACTGGCGCAGCACCTTGCGAACCTGGCCACGGATGGCTCGGTTGTAGGCGCGTTGCTTGGCGCTCGTGCGCATTCTCTTCCACGCAGACTTATGCTGTGGCATGCTTCGTTCGCTCCTTTCCCGTCCTCGGGCTGTCAGGCTGCCCGAATCGCAAACTAGCCGCTGACGGTAGCAAATAGGAGGTTGCCACGTCAATGCTTTCGATGCCCGGCCACCGAACTTCGCTCCTCAGGGCCCTGCTCTGGCCGGCCGTCTCGGGACTGCTGCTGGCCCTGGCCTTCCCACCCGTCGGTCTCTGGCCACTGGCCTTCCTCGCGTGGGTGCCCCTGTGGTGGGCACTGGACCGGCCGGCCCCCTTCGGCCGCCGCCGGGCCTACGGCCGGTTCCTCCAGGGCTGGACGGCAGGGACGGTGGCCTTCGTGGGTATCCTCCACTGGTTGGTGGCCTTGTCGAACGAGGAGGTCACCATTGACGGCTTGATGGTCCCGGCCCTCGGGCTCCTAGGCCTCTACCTGGGGCTCTTCTTCGGCCTGGCGGCGCTCTTCTCCACCGTTCTCTCACGGCGCACGGTCTTGCCGGTGGCCTTCTGGGGGCCGGTCATCTGGACGCTTGCCGAGTACCTTCGCTCCACCGGGCCCCTCGGTGTAACCTGGGGCGCCGCGCCCTATGCTCTGGCCCGTGTCGTGCCTTTGGTGCAGTCTGCCTCGGTGTGGGGTTTCTGGGGACTCTATTTCGGCATCCTGGCCGTGGCCGGGTGCCTGACGGCGGCGATCCAGGGGTGGCGGCCCGGTTGGGTACTGGCGGTTCTGCTGCTGGGGGCCGGCTTCGTTCACGGCGCCGTCGTGATGCCACCGGAGACCGACGGCCGCGGTGGCGGTGCGCCGAGTCTCGCCGCGACGCCGGGCGGGCAGTCGGCGGCGGGGGAGGATGCGCAGCGCGCCGAGCGGGTCCTTGTCATGCAACCGAACATCCGGCGGGAGATCAAGTGGAAGCGCGAGCTACGCGAGGAGGTGATCGATACCGTCCTGACGCACGGGATCCGTGCCGTTCAGGAAGCGGGCGGGGGAGATGCGTTCGATTGGGCGGTGTGGCCCGAGACCGTCCTCCCCACGCGTCTGCTCGACGACCTCTATGCGCTACGACGCGTCCAGCGATTCGCCGGCATGACCGGCCGACCGATCCTCCTGGGCACCCAGGAGGGCTACTGGGGTCACCCCGACGGAGAGCGGGAGTGGGTGGCGCACAACTCGGCGCTGGTGGCGCGACCCGATGGCAGCTTCTCGCCGGCCTATCGCAAGATCCGCCTCGTGCCCTTCAGCGAGCGGATGCCGTTGCAGAAGATCGCGCCCTGGATTCGCAGCATCGACTTCGGGCAATCGAACTTCTTCCCGGGTGAAGCGCCCACGCTACTCGCCGTGAACTCGACGCGCGTGGGCGGCTTGATCTGTTTCGAGGCCGCTTTCCCGGATTTGCCCCGCGCGATGGTGCGAGCCGGAGCCCAGGTGCTCGTCAACATCACCAACGACTTCTGGTTCGAGCGCACCGCCGGACCACGCCAGCACGCCGATATGGCCGTTCTCCGTGCGGTCGAGAATCGGGTACCGCTGGTGCGTTGCGCCAACACCGGGATCAGTTTCGCGGTCGATGCCTACGGCCGCATCTCGCATGAAACCGACCTGTTCGAGCGCACCTCGTTCACCGCCACGGTTGTTCCCCGCGGCGGGGGCAGCTTTGCCACTCGCATTGGCGACGCGTGGACCTTAGTGTTGCTGGCCGGAGCGGCCCTCATCCTGGGGCTGCGGTGGAGACGCGGAGCGGACACCGGGGGAGGACGTCACGATGTCGCATGAACTCGATGGCAAGCCGGGCGATGCAGCTACGCCGGCTGACCCACGCGCCCGCGCCCGCGACGGCGCGGCAGACCCGGGCGACCCGGGCGACCCGAGCGACGGTGCTACGCCGGCGATTGCGGGCGACACGAGCGGCACCAGCTCGAACGCCCCGGTGCGCTACCGCGTGTATCTGAAGCCCGGCCGCGATCGGGCTGCGCGAGTGCGCCATCCGTGGGTGTTCGCCAACTCGATCGAACGGATCGAGGCCACCGAGGATGCCACGCCGGGTGATTTGGGCGAGGTCTACACGTCCCAGGGCGAGTGGCTCGGCCTCGGGATGGTCAACGAGGGAACCCCTTTGGCCGTGCGTTTCCTCCAGTTCGAACCGGGAGAGATCACGGGCGACTGGTTCCGAAGGCGCCTGCGCGAGGCGCTGGCGCTGCGCGAGCGTTTGATTCCGGAGAAGACCGACTGCTACCGGCTGATTCATGGCGAGGGCGACGGCCTGCCAGGGCTCGTCGTGGACCGCTACGGCGACTATATCGTCGTCCAGTGCATGTCGGCCGGGATGGCCCGGCTCGAAGCATTCTGGACCAGCGCATTGGTGGATCTCTTTCAGCCGGCCGGGATCCTGGAGCGCAGCCATCGAGCGCGACGCGACAAGAACCTCCAGCGCGGCGATGCCGTTCTCCATGGGAACGAACCACCGGAGGATCTGGTCGTCACCGAGTGTGGGCACCGGTTCCAGGTCGATCTGCGCACGGGCCAGAAGACCGGCTTCTATCTCGATCAGCGGGAGAACCGTCGCCTGCTCGCGCGCGTGGCGCCGGGCGGCAGTGTGCTCAACCTGTTCGCATACTCGGGCGGCTTCAGCATCTACGCGGGGGCCGAGGGCGACGCCCAGCGGATGGTGGCGGTCGAGACCAGCAACGCGGCGCGAAGGCTGCTCGAGACGAACTGGGCGCTCAACGACCTGCCGCCGGACCGGTTGACGATCGTGGGAGACTCGGCGCAGACCTATTTGCGTGAGACGACCGAGACGTTCGATCTCATCATCCTCGACCCACCGGCGTTCGCGAAAGAACGGCGCACGGTCGAGAAGGCGGCACGCGCCTACAAGGATGTCAACTTGTGGGCCATGAAGCGGTTGCGACCGGGCGGGTTCCTGGCGACTTTCTCCTGTTCCCAGCACATCGACCCGGATCTGTTCCAGAAGATCATCTTCGGCGCCTCGATCGACGCCGGCCGTCCGCTTCAGTGGGTGCGGCGCCTCGGTCCGGGCCCGGATCATCCGGTCCACCTCGATCATCCTCAAGGCGAGTACCTCAAGGGCCTGTTGCTGCGGGCCGTCAGGAGTGGCCACCGGGTCGAGTCCGCGTCGGGGCAGGATAGCCGCTTACGCCCGGAAGCGCCCCCGGGAGCACCGGCCAGGCCGGCCCCGGGAGCGCCCCCGGGAGCACCACCCCAGGGACCGGCCTCGGGAGCGCCCCAGGGAGCACCCCCGGTACCGCCCTCAGGACCCGTCGCCGACGGCCGGGAGACCCCGGGATCGTGACGATCAGGTAGCTCGAGGATGGCGCAGGATCCCTGGTTCATCGAGCGCATCGAACCGATGCACCGCCGGTTGACCCACGGCTGGATCCGTGAACACCTGGCGCGCTACGATTTCGCCGCCGGTCTCTTGCGCGGACGGATCCTCGATGCGGGCAGCGGGACCGGATACGGCACCTTGATGTTGGCCTCCCAGCCTGACGTTCGTGAGGTAGTGGGCATCGATGCCGATGCCCGGGCCGTGGAGTGGGCCCGCCGCTACTATGGCGCCCCAAACGTGCGTTACGTGCAGGAGGATCTGCTTTCGGGCCGGTTGCATGGGCTGGGGCGCTTCGACGGCATCGCGTGCCTCGAAGTGCTCGAGCACCTGCCCGAGCCCGAGCGCCTGCTTCGACAGCTCGATCTTTGCCTCGCGCCCGGAGGATGCCTGCTGGTCTCGACCCCGGTGGGCCGGGGGCGGGATGAACCGACCCTGCAGCCTCACCACTACTTCCAGTTGCGACGCGAGGAGTTCGAGGCCATGCTCGGGACTCGCTTCCGGTACACGCTCTTCGGCCAGCGGTCGGTACATATCGAGATGTGGCGACCCGCGCACCGCTACTTCCTGATGCTGGCGCGTTGCCGGTCGCGATTCGAGACGCGGGAGGCGGCAGGACCATGATCGTGGGCAGCAACATTCGCTTCACCATCGAGTACGACGGCAGCGATTTCGCGGGCTGGCAGCGGCAGCCCGCCGTACGTACGGTGCAGGGTGAGATCGAGGCCGCGTTGGAGCGGATGCACGGGGAACGCGTCGTGGTCCATGGGGCGGGCCGGACCGATTCGGGCGTTCATGCCCTTGGTCAGGTGGCGAGCTTCCGGACGCCGAAGGGCTTCTCCGCGGATGAGCTGCGCCGGGGGGTCAATGCGTTGACCGGGCCCGATATCCGTGTCATCGCGGCCGAGCCGGTCCCGGAGGACTTCCATGCGCGTCACAGCGCTCGCGCGCGTCACTACGTCTACTTGCTGTTGCGGGAGCGTTCGGCGCTGTGGGACCACCGGGCGTACCGTCCGCCACGGTTTCCGGATCTGGCGGCAATGAGCGCGGCGTGCCAGCACTTGCCCGGGGAGCACGACTATGCGGCTTTCAGTATCCATGATCCGGCCCAGGAGAGCACCCGCTCGCGCCTGTTCTATGCTCGCTGGGAGCCTTGGGACCGGGGTCTGTTGTTTCGTGTCGGGGCGGTTCGCTTTCTCTATAAGATGGTGCGGTGCCTGGTGGCCCATGCCATCGAGGTAGGAACCGGTGCGGCCGATCCCGGCAGCTTCCGGAGTCGCCTGGCGCCGGGGCAGGCGCCGTCGCGACGGGTGGCGCCGCCGCAGGGTGTGCATCTGGTCCAGGTCGACTACGCTGAGGAAGAGGCGCGCCGCTGGAGCCCAGATTGTCTGCCCCCGGCCCCTGTGCTATAGTCGCCGCTTGCGTGGCAGCGGGCATAGTTCCGCCCGTGCAATTGCCAGGAGGACAGAGACTTCGGCGAATCGGGCGTGCGGATGCGGGGCGGGCGAACGCCGGACGTGCGGACGCCGGGCGTGCGAACGCCGGACGGGCGGTTCGGGAGAACCGGCGTTTTGGCGTCGCGCTCGCGCTGGTTGGTTTCTTGATGGAGGATGAGAGACGATGAAGATCTTCTTGGATACCGCGGTTCGGGACGAGATCCGTGAGATGGTCCAGATCGGCCTGGTCGATGGCGTGACGACCAACCCTTCGCTGCTGAAGGTGGCGAACGCACCCTATCGCGATGTGATCCGAGAGATCTGCGAGATGGTGCCCGGTCCGGTGAGCGCCGAGGTCGTATCCGAGGATTGGAGCGGGATGGTGAACGAGGGTCGCGAGCTGGCCGGGATCGCCGAGAACGTGGTCGTCAAGATCCCCATGACGCCCGACGGCATGAGGGCGGTTTCGATCCTCAAGGGTGAGGGGATTGCCAGCAATGTCACCCTGATCTTCAGCGCGAACCAAGCACTGCTGGCGGCCAAGGCGGGCGCCCGCTATGTGAGTCCCTTTGTCGGCCGGCTCGACGACATCGGCCATGACGGCATGGAGGTGGTCGAGGAGATTCTAGAGGTCTACTCCGGCTACGAGTTCGAGACCGAGGTCATCGTCGCCAGCGTGCGCCATCCCCTGCACGTGGCCCAGGCAGCGCTACTGGGGGCTGATATCGCCACGGTACCGGCGAAGATCCTGAAGGCGATGTTCAAGCATCCCCTCACCGACGCCGGCATCGAGAAGTTCCTTGCCGCGTGGAAGGATGTGCCCAAGCAATAGCCGACCAAGGCAAGGCCGGGCAAGGCAGGGCCGGGCAAGGCAAGGCCGGCAAGGCGAGTTCCGGTAAGGCCGGCAAGGCGAGGCTAGAGGAGGACGCGAGGTGCGAGAGGAAATCCGTCACCCGGCCAGACAGCAGGGACGGGTGCACACCGGCTTGCTGCTGGCCATCGTGCTACTGGCGTTGCTCATCGGGGCCGGTCTGGTCTACCGGCTCGTCTGGAGCGGTGAGGATGGGGGCGGGGTCGAGGGGTCGGGCGGCAGCGGCCCCCCGGCGGTGGGCGAAGCTTCCGGAGGCGACCCAGCCGTGAATGACCCAGCTGTGAGCGACCCAGCCGTGAATGACCCAGCCGTGCATGACCCATCCGTTGGGGACCGAGCCACGCGCGCTCCGTCCGTGGGAGTCCTGTCCGGGGAGGACCCGTCGGTGGTTGGCCCGGCCGCGAGGGACAGAGCGGTGGGGGATGCATCCGCTGCAGACCCCGCTGCAGACTCCGCCGCAGACCCCGCGGTGGGGGACCAGGCTGCGGGGAATGCGGAGCTGTTCGCCGACTTGCCCGCCTCCGCTGACGAGAGCCCCGTGGGGGAGCATCACGATGGATTCGATCTCTCGCCCCGGACCGAGGCGTCGCGAGATGTACGCGAGACCCAGCCGGCGCCCGTTCAAGGAGCCATCTCCACCAGCCGGCGGACGGCGATCGTCGAGGCCGCCGAGCGCGTCGGGGATGCCGTGGTCTCGATCAGCGTGACGCAGGTTCGCCTCGTACGCGAGTCGGTTTTCGGGGGTGGGCGTGATCCGTTCGAGAGCTATTTCAGCCGTTTCTTCAGCTATCCCCGGCCCGAGAGGATCTCGAGCATCGGTTCGGGCGTGATCATCGATTCTCGGGGGATCGTCATCACCAACGAGCACGTGGTTCGCGAGGCACAGGAGATCAACGTCACCCTGCCCGACGGGCGCACCTACGAGGCCAACCTGGTCGGGGCCGATCGCGCCTACGATTTGGCCGTCCTGCGTATCGATGGAGAGGATCTGCCCGTAGCGGAGGTGGGGACCTCGGCGGATCTGATGGTGGGCGAGTGGGCAATCGGACTCGGTAACCCGTTTGGCTTCCTGCTCAACGACTATCAGCCGACCGTGAGCGTGGGTGTCATCAGCGCCACCCAGCGTGATGTCAAGCCCGAGAGCGACACCCAGGCTATCTACAAAGACATGATCCAGACCGATGCTGCCATCAATCCCGGCAACAGCGGCGGGCCGCTGGTCAACGCGTCTGGGCAGGTCATCGGGATCAACACGTTCATCTTCAGTACGGGCGGCGGTAGCCTGGGCATTGGCTTCGCGATTCCGATCGACACGGTGATCCGGGTCACACGCGAGATCCTCGAGTACGGGCGGGTACGACAGGTTTGGATCGGTATCCGGGTGCAGGAGATTACCCGCTTGGTAGCTAGCTACTTTGGAATCCGGGATCCGCGCGGACTGCTCGTGTGGGGAATCGAGGAGGGCAGTCCGGCGGCTCTGGCGGGCATCGAGGTTGGCGATATCATCCGGGAAGTCAACGGGGTGCCGGTGGATCGGGCCTCGCAGGCCCAGCGCAAGATCTTTGGCGCCACGATCGGTGATACGATCACCCTCGCGCTCGAACGCGATGGTGAGCGCTGGGAAGCCGAGCTCTTGCTCATCGAGAATCCGAACCGTCCCTAGATCGCCGAGAGCGCCGCGTGGCGAGAGCGCCGCTCGCCGGGGGGGGACGTCCAGGCACAGCGATTCAGCCGACGGAGCCCAGGCTGCGAACCGCGGCGGAGAAGCTCAGGCGACAACAAGGAAACAGAGGAACGAAGACACGCGATGATTGAACGCTACACCCTCCCCGAGATGGGCGCGCTCTGGACCGACGAAGCTCGGTTCGCCGCCTGGCTGAACGTCGAGATCGCCGCTGCGCAGGCGATGGAGGAGGCCGGCACCGTGCCGCCGGGTACGGCCGAGGCGATCCGGCGTAACGGACGGT
>CAZZIF010000020.1:0-15614 GCA_964654025.1 uncultured bacterium | reverse complement strand
GAGGCCGGCACCGTGCCGCCGGGTACGGCCGAGGCGATCCGGCGTAACGGACGGTTCGACATCGAACGCATCGCCGCGATCGAGGCAGAGACCCATCATGACGTCATCGCCTTCCTCACCGACGTGGGAGAGTCGCTGGGGCCCGAGAAGGCCTACCTGCATCAGGGCATGACCTCCTCGGATCTGCTCGATACCTCGCTGGCGACGATTCTGCTTCGCGCGGTGGACCAGATCGAAGTGCGCCTGGTTCGCGTCGGCCGGCTCCTGCGCGCGCTGGCTTCCGAGCACAAGCGAACACCCATGATGGGCCGGACCCACGGTGTGCACGCCGAGCCGATCACCTTCGGGTTGAAGGCGCTCATCTGGTTTCAGGAAATGGAGCGTCACGCCGGGCGGTTGGCCAGCGCGCGGGATGAGATCGCGGTCGGCAAGCTCTCGGGGGCGGTGGGCACCTTCGCGCATCTCACGCCGGGGATCGAAGAGCGAGCGTGCGAATTGCTGGGCTTGCGAGCCGCGCCGGTCTCATCGCAGATCGTCCAGCGCGACCGGCACGCGCATCTGGTCGCCACGCTGGCGCTGATCGGCACGAGTTGCGAGAAGATCGCCGTTGAGATTCGGCACTTGCAACGCACCGAGGTCGCCGAGGCGTTCGAGCCGTTCGCCCGGGGGCAGAAGGGCTCCTCGGCCATGCCCCACAAGCGCAACCCGATTCTCTGCGAGCGCGTGAGCGGGCTGGCGCGTCTGCTCCGCGGCGCGGTCGGCGTTGCCTACGAGAACGTCGTCCTGTGGCACGAGCGTGACATCAGTCACTCGAGCGCCGAGCGGGTGATCCTGCCCGACTGCTTCATCGGTCTCGATTACACGTTGCATCTGATCGAGAAACTCCTCGGAGGGCTCGATGTTCGGCCCGAGCGCATGATGGAGAACCTGGAGGCGAGCCGGGGGTTGTTCTATTCGCAGCGTGTGCTCCTGGCCCTGACCGGCGCCCTGGGTTCGCGTGAGGTGGCCTATGCACTCGTGCAGGCAGCTGCTATGCAGGCGTGGAACGAGCGGCGTCCCTTGCGGGAGGTGCTCGAGGCCGAGCCGAAGGTGACGGAACACCTATCGGGGGAGACCCTCGACGATCTCTTCGATTTGAATCGTTTCTTCGAGAATCTGGAGCCGGTGTTCGCCCGTGTGCTCGAAACGGGATGGGCCCGCTAGGCGCGTCTTGCGGACGACAGGAGACCGCGAGTCATGGACAGTCTGCGGCAACCAGCGGGGCCGGGATGGGGCGTGCGCACCGTGCTGGTCCTCTTCTTCCCGGTGTGGGTACCCCTGTTCCTGCTCGCCGGGGCCATCCGTCTGTGCGGTGACGGTCTCCTACAGCAGATCGAGGATCAGATCCGCCGTCCCGTGGCCCTTCCCGGCTGGATCCGCTGGTTGATCGGGGTGCCCGGACTCGTGTTGTTTCCCACGCTCGTGGGCCTACGCGGTTTGCTCCTGCTCGTCACGGGTCTGGGTCGCTTCGTCCTGCGGCATGGACCGGGGCGCCGGGTGCCGGGGTGGGCAGCGTTGCCGGCCGGGGTCATTGGTCTCGCGACACTTCCGCTGTGGTTGGGGCCCCTGCTGCTCATCTGGCTCCTGCGTTTCGTCCTGTGGCGTCTCCTGGTGCCGGAATTTCTGCGCTCGGCGTCACCGCACGGCGGCCGGCGTGACTCGCGGTTCGTCACGTTCGTGGGGCTGCGCTACCTGTTCGGACGGCGGGAGACGGCCCTGCACTCGGCCACCGCCTTCTATGCCGCCGCGGGCATCGCCCTGGGGGTGTGCGCTCTGATCGTGGTGCTGGCGGTCCTGAGCGGGTTCGACGGTGAAGTCAAGCGTCGCATCGTCGGCACCAACGCGCACGTGATTCTCCTGCGGTTCGGGTCCCAAGGATTGGCGAATCCGGACAGCCTCGCGTCGATTGTCGATGCGCATCCGGAGGTGGTGGCATCCGCACCGATGGTCTATGGCAAGGCGATGCTCTCGGCGGGCGACGCGGCCGAGGGCGCCATCATCGAGGGGATCGACTGGGAGGAGTCGCGCGAGGTCACCGCCCTCGACACCTTCGTGCGCAGCAGCGCTGGACCGCCGCGGCTGGCGGGCGGCGCCGAGCTGCTGCCGGGCATCGTGGTGGGCAAGTACATTGCGGAGAATCTGGGCCTGTTCGTCGGTGACGAGCTGTTGCTCGTCAGCCCGGCCGAATCACGACGAACGCCCATGGGCTTCGTTCCGCGGATGCGGCGATTCGTCGTGACGGGTCTCTTCGACTCGGGGATGTACGAGTTCGACGCGAGCATGGCCTTCATCGACCTGGAAGAGGCCCAGTCGTTCTTCGGGCTCGAAGAGGGCCGGGTCACGGCCCTGGAGATCAAGCTGGCGGATATGGACCGCGCGCAGGCGGTGGCGGATGATCTGGTGGCGGCCTTGGGCGGGTTTCCCTACCGGGCCAACAACTGGATCGACCTCAACCGGAACCTCTTCGAGTGGATGCAGACCGAGAAGCAGGCGATGTTCGTGATTCTGACGATGATCATCCTGGTGGCCGGCTTCAACATCGCCAGCTCGCTCATCATGGTGGTCATGGAGAAGCGACGCGAGATCGGCATCCTGAAGTCGATGGGGGCGACCTCGATGGCCATCCTGCGAATCTTCGTGCTCGAGGGCTGGGTGATGGCCTTCAGTGGTACCGCCATTGGGGCCGGCATTGGACTCCTGCTGTGCCACCTGTTGGAGCGCTACGAGTTCATCCGCCTCCCGGCCGACGTCTACTTCATCGACCGGCTTCCGGTGGACGTGCAGGCCGGGGACGTCGGGCTGGTCGTGGGAGCGGTGTCGCTGATCGCGGCGCTGGCCACGCTCTACCCGGCCTGGAAGGCGTCCCAGCTCGATCCGATCAGCGCCATCCAGTCCGAATAGCCGGCACAGGGGATTACACCATGGCTGAGATCGACCAGAACGCGTCGTCTTCACCGACCGCCCCGACCGCCCCGGCGGCCCCGGCGGCCCGGGCATCCGCGGCCGAACCGCCCCTACTGGCGCGAGGCGTGCGGAAATCCTATCCTTCGGGGGAGGGCCGGATCGAGGTTCTGCGGGGCGTGGACCTTGAAGTTCTCCCTGGCGAAGTGATTGCTATCGTTGGGTTTTCAGGATCAGGTAAAAGTACTTTGTTGAATGTGTTGGGGGCGCTCGATCGGCCCGATGCGGGGGAGATTCGTTACGGCGGGCGCGACGTCGTCCCGTTGGGTGAGGAGGAACGGGCGCACTTGCGGGAGCGCCATGTGGGCTTCGTATTCCAGTATCATCATCTGCTCGCCGAGTTCACGGCGCTCGAGAACGTCATGATCCCTTTGCTCTTGGCGGGCCGGGAGCCACGCGAGGCGAGCGACCAAGCTGCGAACTACTTGGAACTGGTGGGTTTGGCGGAGCGGCTCGATCATCCACCCAACCGGCTCTCCGGCGGCGAGCAGCAGCGGGTTGCCATCGCGCGGGCCATCGCCGGGGATCCGGCGCTCGTTTTGGCCGATGAACCTACGGGAAACCTGGATCGCCAAACTGGTGAAGGTGTATTTGAGTTGCTATATTCACTGGCCCGAAACAGACTTCAGAGCTGGGTCGTGGCGACCCACAATGAATACCTGGCGGGACTTGCCGATAAGAGATGGAGAGTGGCCGATGGGCGCTTGCGCCCCCACTCCTAGTGACGCGGCGAGCGGCGCGGGGCCGTTGTTCCCACGCCAGGGCTCGAGGAGGGACCCATGAAGTGTCAGATCTGCCAGGTGGCCGAGGCGACCATACATGTTAAAGAGGTGAAGAATGAAGAGGTTACGGAGCTTCACCTCTGTGAGCGATGTGCCCGTGAGAAAGGCTACCACTCCATGGTGGAGAAGGGATCGGTCTCGATCGCCAGCCAGCTGGTGTGGATGGCGGAGAACCTCTACCCGGGCGGCTCGTCTCAGGTGGGAATGGTCAGGTGCAGCGAGTGTGGCCTGAAGTACTCCGAGTTCATGAAGACCGGACGGCTGGGCTGCCCTCATTGTTACGAGGACTTCGGCACGCAACTGCGCCAGATTCTGCGGCGGGTCCACGGTAGCGTGCGCCACGTCGGCAAGGCGCCGGGGAAAGAGGGTACGCAGTTCGAGCGCCGCCGTCAGGTGCAGAGCTTGCACGAGGAACTCGAACGCGCGATCGAGCGCGAAGAGTACGAAAAGGCCGCTCAGATCCGTGATCAGATCCGTGAGCTCGAGCTCTCGGTGGGAGAGGACAGCCAGGGCGCCGCGGCTGGGGGCAATGCTTCGGCGGGTGGCAATGGCCCGGCCGGCGCGAAGAACGGTTGAGGCTCAGGCGCCGCGCGTGAGGGATAACGATGTCAGAACAAACAGCCAATCACCTTCCGATCGAGGAGATGCTGCCGACCGAGGGCAAGTGGTTCGCCGACGCGGGGCCGCAGTCCGACGCGATCTTGAGCACCCGCGTGCGTCTGGCCCGCAACCTGAAGGGCCTGTCGTTTCCGGTGCGGGGGCTCAGCGAGGAACTCGGCGGGGTGTTGCATCGAGTGGGCAACGCCGCGCTGGGCGTGTCCGCCTTTCAGGGACGGGACCTGACCGAGACCGGTACGCTGTCGGTGCTCGAGCGGCAGTTCCTGCTCGAACGTCACCTGATCTCCTACGAGCTGGCCAGCGCCGGGCGTCACTCCGGGCTGGTCTTCGCCCCCGACGAGGGCGCGAGCATCATGATCAATGAGGAAGATCACGTCCGCGTCCAGGCCCTGCGCCCGGGCTTGCAGCTGGATGAGTGCTACCGGAGGGCCGATCAGATCGACGACCAGCTGGAGGCCTCCCTCGAATGGGCTTTCTCGGATGACTTCGGTTACTTGACGGCCTGTCCGACGAATGTGGGGACCGGCCTGCGCGCCTCGGTGCTGGTGCATCTGCCGGCGCTGGTCCTGACCCGCAAGATCAAGAAGGTCCTGACCGGCGTGACCCAGGTAGGTCTGGCGGTGAGGGGCTTTTATGGCGAGGGAACGGATGTAATTGGGAACTTCTTCCAGATCTCGAACCAGATTACATTAGGAGAGAAGGAATCGCAGGCGCTGCTCAATCTCGAGCGGGTGGTGCGTCAACTGCTCGAGTACGAAGAGAAGGCCCGCGATGTGCTTCTCAAGGACGCGGTACATCAGATCCGCGACAAGGTCATGCGAGCCGTGGGGGTCCTCTCCCATGCGCACCTCATGTCCTCGCAGGAAGCGATCGGTCTGGCCTCGGCCATCCGGCTCGGCATCACGCTTGGACTGAAGGATCTGCCCCCGGTCGCTCTCATCAACGAGATCCTCCTCTCGATTCAGCCGGCTCACCTGCAGCTGATGGCTGGGCGAGAGATGAGTTCGGAGGAGCGCAACGCATACCGGGCGGAGATGATTCGCGAGAAGCTGAGCGCGGCCGCTTCTTGAGCGAGCGCGACGGATGGTTGGCCCGTCTGAGCAGCGACCGCCCGTGCGGTGGGTGAAGTGCCCCTGGCGCGGAGCGGATACACGGAAGGAGTGAGAGCAGGGATGAACGATAAATTCACAGAGCGAGTCCGCAAGGTCATCTTCCTCGCGCGCGAGGAAGCGAGCCGCCTTCAGCACGATTCGATCGGTACCGAGCACCTGCTGCTCGGACTGCTGCGCGAGGGCGAGGGCATTGCCGCAACCGTCCTTTCGAACCTGGGGCTGGATCTGGACGCGATCCGGCAGAGCGTCGAGAGCATGGTGGCCCACACCGGTGGCACCCTGACCATCGGCGAAATCCCCTTCACGGCCAACGCCCGGCGCGTGCTGGAGCTGGCGGTCGATGAGGCTCGCCAGATGGGCCACAGCTACGTGGGCACCGAGCATCTCCTGCTGGGCCTGATCCGCGAAGGCGAAGGGGTGGCGGCCAAGGTCCTGATGGACATGGGCGTCGACCGCAAGAAGGTCCGTGAGGAGACGCTGAAGATGCTCGGCGGGCACTCGAGCGCGCCCCAGCAGGGCGAGGCCGAGGAGAAGCCCGAGACGCCCAGTCTGAATCAGTTCGGGCGCGACCTCACCGAGCTGGCCAAGGAGGGCAAGCTCGACCCCATCTTCGGCCGTGAGATCGAGATCGAACGGTTGGTGCAGATCCTCTGCCGGCGCAAGAAGAACAACCCGGTCCTGATCGGTGAGCCGGGGGTCGGCAAGACGGCCATCGTCGAGGGCCTGGCGCAGCGGATCATCGACTCGAAGGTACCCGAGCTGCTCCGCGGACGACGGCTCGTCACCCTTGATCTTGCAAGTGTCGTGGCGGGTACGAAATACCGAGGGCAGTTCGAGGAGCGCCTGAAGACGATCATCAACGAGCTACGGGAATCGCAGGACGCGATCATCTTCATCGATGAGCTCCACACGATCGTCGGCGCCGGCGGTGCAGAGGGAGCGATCGACGCGTCGAACATGCTCAAGCCCGCGCTGGCCCGCGGCGAGCTCCAGTGCATTGGAGCCACGACCCTCGATGAGTATCGCAAGCACATCGAGAAAGACGGTGCGCTCGACCGGCGATTCCAGTCGGTCCTGGTGGATCCGCCTACGGTCGAGGAGACGGTGCAGATCCTGCGCGGCCTGCGGGACAGGTACGAGGCCCACCACCGGGTGAACTACTCGGACGAGGCCATCATCTCGGCCGCACGACTCAGCGACCGCTACATTTCCGACCGCTTCTTGCCCGACAAGGCCATCGATGTGATCGATGAGGCCGGCGCCCGGGCTCGCCTGTCGCAGAGCACCTTCCCGATGGAGCTGCGGGACCTCGACAAGAAGATCGAGCAGATCCAACTCGAGAAGGAAGCGGCCATTCGCTCCCAGGAGTTCGAGAAGGCCGCCAGCCTGCGTGACACCGAGAAGGGGTTGCGGCAGGAGTACTACAGCATCAAGAAGCAGTGGAGCGAGGAAAAGAGCACGCAGCGCACCTACGTCACGGACGAGGATATCGCCTATATCGTCTCACGAATGACCAAGATCCCAGTATCGAAGATCGGGGCGGAAGAGACGAGCAAACTGCTTCACATGGAGGAGAAACTCGAGGAGGAAGTGGTCGGCCAGCGGGCGGCCGTGGAGGCCATTGCCAAGGCGATCCGCCGCAATCGTGCCGGGCTGCGCGATCCACGCCGGCCGATCGGGACCTTCATTTTCCTCGGGCCGACCGGTGTCGGCAAGACCGAGCTGGCCCGCGTGCTGGCGCGGTTCCTGTTCGACGATCCGGACTCGCTCGTCCGCATCGACATGAGCGAGTACATGGAGAAATTCGCCGTCAGCCGGCTCGTCGGGGCGCCTCCCGGCTATGTCGGTTATGAAGAAGGCGGCCAGCTGACCGAGCGCGTGCGGCGCAAGCCCTACTCGGTGGTCCTGCTCGATGAGATCGAGAAGGCGCACCCGGATGTCTTCAACATTCTGCTCCAGGTGCTCGAGGATGGGATGTTGACCGACAGCCTGAAGCGTAAGGTCAGCTTCAAGAACTGCGTCTTGATCATGACCAGCAATGTGGGCGCCCGACGTCTGCGCGGACGCGGAGGCCTGGGCTTCACGCGCGACGATGAGACGGCCACCTACGACAGCATGAAGAACACGGTCATGGAAGAGGTGCGCAAGCTCTTCAATCCGGAGTTCCTGAACCGCCTGGACGAGCTGGTCGTGTTCCGCTCGCTCACCGAGAAGGACATGGAGCAGATCGTCCTGATCCTCCTCCAACAGGTGCAAGATCGGCTCAAGGAAGCTGAACTCTCGATTTCCCTGACGCGTGGCGCCATCGACTTGCTGCTGGAGAAGGGATTCGATCCGGATCTGGGTGCGCGGCCGATGCGGCGGGCCATTCAGAGGCTGATCGAGGACCCACTCGCCGAGCAGGTCCTGCGCGGCCGCTTCAAGCCCGGATCGGTCATCCGTGTCACCAAGAAGGGCGACGTGATGGGTTTCGAGGAAGACAAGCGAGCCCAGGCGACCGACATCGAGGCGAATCCCGTGCCGGATACGTCGAAGAAGAAGGGAAAGGATACGGCGGACGCAGCCGACGAAGCGCCGGCGGGTGGAACCGGGACCGGTGGGACCGCCGCCCCGGCGGCTGGATCGGCGGAAGGATCGGACAAGGTGACGGCGTCCCGCGGCGATCCCCCCGCTGAATAGACGAGACCTCCGGAGGACGAATCACGAGGTGCCGGCGGAGACCGGCGCGAAAGGGGCAGGATGTCCAGAGGGCAGCTCGCCAGGCGCGGGCGGCAGGCCGGCCTATGGGTGTTGGTTTGCTGCGTGGCCGCATGCCTGGCTGCGGAAACGGGTGCACAGGAGATCGCGCCCGTCGATTCGATTCGCTACGTCGGCCTCTCGCGGGTCGATCCGGACCTGGTTTCCGAATCGGTGCGCGTCGTGGTTGGCGATCCCCCCTACGCCTTCCGTGTCAGTCAAACCGTGCGTGGGCTCTATCAGCTCGGCCTCTTCGAGCAGGTGGCCGCCTACCTGCTGCCCAGCCCCGAAGGGGGCCTCATCTTCGAACTCAGGTTCCAGGAGCGTCCCAAGCTCGAGCGAGTGGCCTTCACCGGTCACGACTTCTTCAGCGCGGAGGACTTGAAGGCTCACGCCGGGCTCGTGAGCGGGCAGGTCTATACGCAGAGCGAGGTCAAGGCCGCCGTCGAGGCCATGAAGATGGCCTACCTCGACGAGGGCTTTGCGCAGGCCGAGATCACTCCCGAGGTGACGCCCGATCCCGGCGGGGAGGGCGTGCAGCTTCGCCTGGTCATCGACGAAGGGGAACGCGTCAAGGTGACCGCGATCCTCTTCGAGGGTAACGACGCTTTCAGCGACGATGAACTACGCGGCAACGTGGAGGTCAAGAAGAAGGGCTTCTTGCGCAAAGGGCGCTACAATCGCGAGCAGCTCGAAGAGGATGTCCTGCGCCTGGAAACCTACTACCGGAATCGCGGCTACAAGGATGCCGAGGCCACTCTCCGCGAGCCGGTCTTCTCGAGCGATGGGGAAGAGGTCCAGGTGATCTTCACCGTGGAGGAAGGGCCGCTCTATCGCTTCGGTGAGGTGGACTGGGAAGGCGTGACGGTCCTCGACAGCACCCTTGTTGACGAGTCCTTCTTCTTCCAGCCGGGCGACCCGTACGATCAGAGCAAGATCGATGAGACCCTTGCCGCGCTCTACGACCGCTACACGGAGCGCGGGTATCTGGTCCAGCTGCGCATCGAACCGGTGACGGTGGTGCGCGGCGACGAGGTTGCCGTGACCTTCATCGTCAACGAAGGGAATCCTTCCCGCGTGGGCGAAATCAAGATCGTGGGCAACACGCGCACCAAGGAGCGTGTGATTCGCCGGGAGATGAAACTCTACCCCGGCGACCTGTTGCGGCGCAGCCGGCTCCTGCGCTCCCAGCGCGACATCTTCGCCACCGGCTACTTCGAAGACGTGCAGGTGGAATTCGACCCCGCGGAGGATCCGGAAGAGGTTGATGTCACCTTCCGGGTGATGGAGAAGAGTTCGGCGCAGTTCAATGCCGGGGCCGGCTACTCGAGCCAGATTGGCTTGACCGGTTTCGTCAAGCTTGGCCACAACAACCTGTTCGGCAACGGCCAGTCGCTGTCGATGGAGGTCGAGCGGGGAAGCCGGCGGGAGTACTACGACCTGTCCTTCACCGAACCGTGGGTCATGGGGCGCCCGATCTCCGCTGGCGCCGATATCTACAACACCGAGACCTATCGCGAGGTGTATGCCGGCACGAGCCTGGACGCGTCCTACTGGCACCGGTTGCGCGGCGGCGGCCTGCGCGTGGGCTTCCCCTGGTTTCTGCGCTGGCCCGACTACACCCGCTTGACGGTGGGCTACTCGCTCAGCGATACGCGCTACCGCGATTACGACACACTGCCCGAGGACACGCAGGACTTGCTCTTGCAGGGCGAGGGCACGCTATCGCGCGTCTTCCTGTCCTGGTATCGCAACTCGACCGACAACCCCTTCCATCCCACGCTGGGGGCGCGCTCCACCCTGCGCACCGAATTCAACGGGGGCCTCTTCGGCGGGTCGATGGATTACTACGAGTTCTCGCTGGATCACCGGCAGTACTTCAGCCCGGTTTGGAAGCCGATCTTGATGGTTCGGGGACGTTTCGGAATGATTGGAACCTATCAATCGAACGGTCGCATGCCACCGGCCGAGCGCTACCGGATGGGCGGAATCAGCGGTTTCGACATCATGCGCGGTTACGACGACTACTACATCGTCCCCGATGAAAATATCGAGACCTACAGTGATGGACGCGAATACCGGTTCCCGGGCGGTAAGTACCTTCTGGCGATGACGATGGAACTTCAGTTCCCGGTGGTCGAGCCCCTGTACGGGGCGCTCTTCGTCGATGCGGGGGATACCTGGAATTCCGGATACGATATGTCCTTGAGTGGCTTGAAGTTCGGTGCCGGGATGGGAGTAACGATGGAAGTGCCGATGCTGGGCCCGATCGGGCTCTACTATGCGTACGGTTTCGAACGTAAGAAATGGAAGACGCACTTCGCGTTCGGGCCGCAATTCTAATCACGCCAGGATGGTACGATGGAATGAGCCGGCCAGTTTGAGCCCGCCGGAGCGATCCGGCGAGAATTATGGTGGCATCGGCCTGCCCGCTTTGTCTAGGATCCTTCGCAACGTATTTCCCGAAGGGGGAGGAAAACGCATGCGCAAGCTCTTTTGTATTTGCTTCTTGACCGGATTGGCCCTCGCCATCGTGGCTGCGGGGAGTCCGGCCCAGGCTCAACTACGGATCGCTTTCGTCAACAGTGAGGTCGTGCTTTCCGAGTACACCGCCGTGCAGTCGGTGGTCGAGACGTTCAATCGCGACGTACAGGGCTGGAACGAGGAGGCCGAACGTCGCAAGGCCGAACTCGAGGAAATGCAGGCCGACTTGCAGAGCCAGTCGCTCATGCTGAGCGATGAACGCCGTCAGGAACGGGAAATGGAGTATCAGCGGCGGCTGAACGAGTATGAGCAGTTCATCCAGAGCGTGTGGGGACCGGAAGGTGAACTCGAACGCCGCAACGAGGAGCTACTGCGGCCGATCATCAACGAGGTGCAGACCCTTCTGGCGCAACTGGCGGTAGACGAGGGCTACGACTTCATCCTCGACGCAGCCGACAACAACCTCCTCTACGCGGATCCCGATCACGATATTACTGCCCTGGTGGTGGACCGCCTCAACAACCAGGAGGGTACTGACTGATTCCATGAGTACGTCCACCGAAACGCAGAAGAAGCCCACCCATCGGCTCGGGGAACTGGCCCAGTTGGTGGGGGGCGAGTTGCATGGGGATGGAGATCTGTCGATCCGGGGGGTGGCGGGCATCAGGGAGGCCCACGAAGGTGAGATCACTTTCCTGGGCAATCCGCGCTACGAGGAATTCCTGCCGCAGACCCAGGCGACGGCCGTGATTCTGCCCCGGGGCCATTCGTTCAATGGCCGGCCGAGCATCCGGGTCGAGGATCCTTACGCTGCCTTCCATCGCGTGACGGCGCTCTTCCATGCCCAGCGCCGGCTCCTACCTCCGGGGATTCACCCCACCGCGCTCATCGACCCGAGCGTTCGTCTCGGTGATGATGTTGCCGTGGGACCGTACGTGGTGATCGGCGCCGGATCGGTGATCGGTCATCGGTGCATGATCTTGCCGGGCACCATCATTGGCCCGGCCGTGGCATTGGGGGAAGACTGCCTGGTCTACCCGAATGTCGTGATCCGCGAGGAGACGGTGATCGGTGACCGCGTCATCGTTCACTCGGGTGCGGTCATCGGCGATGACGGATTTGGGTTCACCACGTCCTCCGACGGCACACACGCCAAGGTGCCTCAACTCGGTCGGGTCGTCATCGAAGAGGACGTCGAGATTGGCGCCAATACATGTATCGACCGGGCGACGGCCGGGGTGACCACCGTGCGTCGCGGCACGCGCATCGACAACTTGGTGCAGGTCGCGCACAACGTGACGATCGGGGAGAACTCGATCCTGTGTGCGCAGGTGGGTATCGCGGGTAGCACGGCCGTGGGCGACCGCGTGACGCTGGCCGGCCAGGTTGGCATCGTCGGGCACATCGAGATCGGGGATGAGGCCAGAGTGGGCGCCCAGGGCGGGGTCACCAAGTCGATCCCGGCCCGAACGGAGGTGTCCGGCTATCCGGCCACGCCCCACAGCCAGGCGAAGCGCATGTATGCCGCGCTGCGGCATCTGCCGGAACTGCAGCGCGAGGTGCGCCGTCTGCGCGATCGCGTACGGGAACTCGAGGAGCGGGGAGAGTAGGGCACGTGAAGCAGCGGACCATCGGACGGACCGTAGCCTTCACCGGCATGGGCTTGCATCGGGGCGAGGAGACCACGATGCGATTCCATCCGGCGGAGGCCAATGAAGGGTGGTGGTTTGTACGGTCGGACCTGGAAGGCCAGCCCCGGATCCGCGTGTCGCCCGAAGCGGCGGCCTCCTGCGGGCCGGGACAGCGCCACACCGTGCTCGCCCGCGGCGAAGCCGAGATCCACACAATCGAGCACGTCCTGGCTGCTGTCAGCGGCTTGGGGATCGACAACCTGGTGATCGAACTCGACGGGGCCGAGGTGCCCGAGCCGATCGACGGCAGCTCGGCGGCATTCGTGGCCCTGCTCGAGGAAGCCGGGATCGTCGAACTCGAGCCGGAGCGGGAGCCCTTCGTCATCCGCCGTCCGGTCTGCTACTCGAATGACGGCGTCGAGATTATCGCGACCCCCTACGATGGGCTCCGGCTGAGCTTCACCATCCAGTTCGAGAACGCCGTGCTCGGCACCCAGCACATGAGCCTGGAGATCACTCCCGAGAGCTTCAAGGAGGAGATCGCCGGCGCTCGCACCTTCGTCCTCTACCGCGACGTGGAACGTCTGCGCGAGATGGGGCTCATCAAGGGTGGAACCTTGAAGAACGCGGTGGTCGTCAAGGAAGACGGTCTGATGAACGAGGAGCCCCTGCGCTATCCCAATGAGCCGGTAAGGCACAAGATCCTCGACCTCTTGGGCGACCTTGCGGTGCTCGGCCGTCCCGTGCGCGGGCACATCCACGCCATCCGTAGCGGCCACCATCACAACGCGGCCTTCTTGCGAGACCTCGTCAAGGAACACTCCGGACCGGCCGAGTACGAGCATTGGCTGCGGCAGGTGCATTTCGATATCACCGACGTCACGCGCATCATGCCGCACCGCTACCCCTTCCTTCTGGTGGATCGAATCCTGTACCTGAAAGAGCGCGAGCGGGTGATCGGCCTGAAGAACGTGACGGTCAACGAACCGTTCTTCGTAGGGCACTTTCCGGGCCATCCGATCATGCCGGCGGTTCTGATCATCGAGGCCATGGCCCAGGTGGGGGGCGTGTTGCTGCTGAATACGGTCGATGATCCCGAGTCGAAGCTGGTCTATTTCATGGGCATCGACAACGCGAAGTTCCGGCGTCCGGTGCTGCCGGGCGACCAGATCGTCTTTGATCTCGAACTGCAGAAGTTGAAGCGGCGCACCTGCAAGATGGCCGGCAAGGCCTTCGTTCAGGGGCAGCTCGTGGCGGAGGCTGATTTGCTCTCGAGTATCGTTGACCGAGGGGAGGCACCGCGCTGATGGGCTCCATTCACAAGACCGCGATCGTTGCCGAGGGTGCTCGCCTGGGAGAGAACGTGGAGATCGGGCCGTATTGCATCGTGGGGCCCCGCGTCACCCTGGGAGACCGGTGCCGCCTGGACTCGATGGTGCGCATCGACGGCCACACTACGATTGGCCAGGACTGTGCCTTCGCGCATGGAGCGGCGATCGGAGGACAGCCACAGGACCTGAAGTACCAAGGTGCGCCCAGCGAGACGCGGATCGGTGATCGCAATACCTTCCGCGAGTTCAGCACCGTGAATCGTGCCACTGGCGAGAACGAGGCCACGGTGATCGGCAACGAGAACCTCGTCATGGCCTACGCCCACATTGCGCACAACTGTGTGGTGGGCGACCGCGTGATCCTGGGCAACGCCGCCACCATCGCCGGCCACGTGCGGATCGATGACTACGCGCTGATCAGCGGCGTCGTGCCGGTTCACCAGTTCACGCGGATCGGGGCGCATTCGATCATCGGGGGCGGATTCCGGGTGCCGAAAGACGTACCGCCCTTCATCCGTGCCGGCGGGATGCCCCTCAAGGTCGCTGGATTGAACCTCATCGGTCTTCAGCGGCGAGGGTTCTCCGAGGAGACGATCGCCGAACTGAAGAAACTCTACCGGATCTTCTTCCGATCGAAGCTCATCAAGGAGCGCGCACTCGAGCGGATTCGCACGGAGTGCCAGATGCTCCCCGAGGTGGAGTACTTCTGCCGATTCATCGAGGAATCCGAACGCGGCCTGACACGCTAAGCTGTCTCAGTTGCACCCCGGGGGGGCGCACTCAGTAGCAGAGGCGCACCTGGAAGGGGGCGCTTCCGTGGTGAGGCGCATTCCGTAGCGGGGCGCACTTGGAGGAGGGGGGGCTTCCGTGGTGAGCCGCATCCGGCAGTAGAGACACATCCAACCGACGAGGCGATCCATGAACACGCAAACGCGCTGCCTGGCCGTCATCGGAGCTGGGCATTTGGGTACCTACCATGCGCAGAAGCTGAGGCAACTCGAGCCCGAGCGCCCGCTGCTGATCTACGATACGCTTGTGGAGAAGGCGGAGGCGTTGGCGCAGGGCGTGAGCGGACGCGTGGCCGCCGATCTGGCCGAGGTGCTGGCGGCCAGCGAGGCGGTTGTGGTGGCCACCCCGACCGAGACCCATCACGAGATCGGCATGCAGGCGCTCGAGGCCGGATGCCACCTCATGGTCGAGAAGCCCATGACGCAAACGGTCGAGCAGGGCCGCGAGCTGGTGGCCCAAGCCAAGCAGCGCCGGTTGACCCTGCAGGTCGGCCACGTGGAACGTTTCAACCCGCTCTTCCGGGCCGTGAGAGACCGAATTGGCGTTCCAGCCTTTGTCGCTGCGGAGCGGCTTGCACCCTTCGTGCCGCGCAGCCTGGACATCGATGTCGTGCTGGATCTGATGGTCCACGATCTGGATATTCTGCTCAGCCTGGTCGAGGCCGACTTGGAACGTCTGGATGCGGTGGGCGTGAGCGTGCTCACGCCATGGGTGGACATCGCCAATGTGCACCTGCGTTTCGTGGGTGGGACCGTCGCGAACCTCACCGCCAGCCGCGTGTCCCAGGATCGGGTGCGCAAGATCCGCTTCTTTGGGCCCAGCGGCTACTTCTCGCTCGATCTCGGCGCCCGCACCGGGCGGCGGGTGCACGTGGCTGCCTCGCCTGAAGGCGCGATCGAGGTCCCCGGCACGGGACGTTTCGATGTTCGGCAGGAGCCACTGGATGCACCTTCGGAGGATGCGCTCGCCGAGGAGGCGCGTAGCTTCCTTCAGGCGGTGGAAGACGGAACTCCGCCGGCGGTCAGCGGCGAAGAGGCGCTGCGCGTGCTGGAAATGGCCGATCAGATCCGCGCGGAGGTCCTCCGCAGCCTGGCCGAGCTGGCTCCCCGAAACGATCTGCCAACGGGGCCA
>CAZZIF010000019.1:29124-30733 GCA_964654025.1 uncultured bacterium | reverse complement strand
GCTGTCCCGGTGAAAGGAGTTCTCCAATGACGAGTCGTCCAGGCAACCTGTCGAAGCTACTCACGCTGACAGCACGCGCCGTGCGCGCCGCGGCCCTGTTGGCGGCCCTGTTGGCGGCGCTGTCGGTCGCCTTCCCCGCCCTCCTCGTGCTCTCTGCCGGCGCAACCACGATCATCGATCACACCACCGCCGACATCTGGCAGATTCCCGATGCCGCCATCGAAGCGGCCAAGGCCGAGCTGCACATCGCCTACGGTCACACCTCACACGGCAGTCAGCTGATCTCGGGTATGGGCACCAATGGTGGGCAGCAGCTCGACGAGTTCATGACCAACAACGGCGGGACGCCCGGCATGTACCTGTGGAACGCGGGCGGCACCGGTGGCGCGCTCGATTTGCGCGACACGCCCTTCCAGGGTGCCTATGACCTGGGGAACCCGGACCGATACGCCTGGGAACAGGCCACCCGCGCCTACCTAACCGAACACCCCGAGTGCAACGTCATCATCTGGTCCTGGTGTGGGCAGGCCGCGACCACGCTGGAGAACATCGACATCTACCTGGATCTCATGGAAGGGTTGATTGCCGACTACCCCGGCGTCGCCTTCGTCTTCATGACCGGACACCTGGATGGCACGGGAGAGACCGGCCAGCTTCACCTCGCCAATGCCTACATTCGCGATCACTGCCTGACGCACGATCGCATCCTCTACGACTTCGCCGACATCGAGAGCTACGATCCCGATCACCTGCAGAACTATATGCCCTTGCTGTGCACCGACAACTGTGACTACGACAGTGACGGCGACGGCTACCGCGAAAGCAATTGGGCTCTCGACTGGCAGAGCACCCACATCGAAGGTGTCGACTGGTGGCCCTCGGGCGCGTCGCACAGCCAGCACCTCAATGGAAACCTCAAGGGCTACGCCGCCTGGTGGCTGTGGGCGGTGCTGGCCGGCTGGAGCGGGCCGGCCTCGGCGGTGCCGGATCCGGCGGGCCTACTCACCGAGCGGGACTTGCGACTGCTGCCGGGCTACCCCAACCCGGCGAACGGCCTGACGACACTGGCGTTCGAACTCACCGGATCCCGGCCGATCGAGCTGGGCATCTTCTCGATCGATGGCCGCTGCGTCACGACCCTGTGGGACGGCCCTGCCGGTCACGGACGGCATGAGGTGCGCTGGTCGGGCCGCGACGCTCACGGACATGCGCTCGCGCCGGGAACCTACTTCCTGCGCCTGCGCTCGGGCGATCGCGTGGAGACGGGCAAGCTGCTGCTCACCGAATGAGCTTGCGCCCCGACTCGCGCTCCGACTCGCGCCATGATTCGCGTCATGACTTGCGCGCTGAATCGCGCCCCGACTCGCGTCCGGTCTATTGAACCTCGACCGTCACCCAGCACTCACACTGGTCGGCGGCGCCGGTGACGGTGAGCTTCGCCTCGAACACGCCCGCCCAGCCGTAGTCATGCACCGGATTCTGTTGCTGGCTGGTCGCGCTGCCGTCGCCGAAGTCCCAGGTGAACGATAGCGGCGCCGTACCACCGGTGACCTCACCGGTGAATCGAACCTGCAAGGGCGCCGGCCCGCTACTGGGGTCGGCGATCGCG
>CAZZIF010000019.1:0-29024 GCA_964654025.1 uncultured bacterium | reverse complement strand
CTCCGCTGTGGCCCCTCCGGCATCGCTCACCGTCAGAGCGACCGTGTAGATTCCCGCGGCCTCGTAGCGATGCACCGGGCCCTGCTGGGTGCTGCTGGCCCCATCCCCAAAGCCCCACTCGAAACTGTAGGGCGTCTGGCCCGATGTCACCTCAGCGGTGAAGGCAATGTCGACCGGCGCGGTGCCCGCAGCCGGGTCGGCGGAGATCGAGCAGCCCAACGGGTCGGGCGCCGGCTTCGAGGAATCGTCGTCGCAGCCGGCGAAGAAGAGTACAGTGACCGCGCCGGTGACGAGCATCAACGGACACGCCCAGGAAGGCATCACACGCATGGCATCCTCCAAACCGCAACAGGTGGCCGTCCATTCATCGCGGCCATGATAGGGATCATCCCATCGCTGTCCAGGAGAATGCTCAGGCTCGATTCGCCTCCGGGGCGGCAGCTCACTCCAGACACACGATGCGCCGGGTCTGGGTGACGTCGCCACCCCGCAGACGGCAGAAGTAGATCCCGGCGGCAACCTCGCGGCCCACCGCGTCCCGGCGATCCCAGCTCACCTGGTGCAGCCCTGGCGGGAATGCGCCCGCGCCGAGGCAGCGAACGAGCGTGCCATCGGTTGCATAGATCTGCACGGTGACGTTGGCTTCGGATGCCAGCTCGAAGCACACTGCCGTCGACGCGCGGACCGGATTCGGCGTGATGGTCAGCCGCTCCCGAGGGAGTCCGGCTATCAGGTCCGGCTCGACCGCGGCCGGATCGGCCAAGTCGCTTTCGTACCAGACCACCTGGTCGGCGAGCCCGCCGGTCGCCAGCACATCGACATCGGTGTCGCCGTCCAGATCGTCGACGCACAGGCCGAAGGCCAGGTCGAGGAAGGTATCGATGGTGTGCTGATCGAAGTCGCCCCCACCCAGGTTCTCGTACCATACGACCACATCGGCCGACAGGCTGACCGCCACCAAATCGGGAAGCTCATCGCCATTGATCATGGCCATGCGTACCGCCCGGGCGCCCTGCAGGGGCGAGACCGTATGACGCGTGAAGCCCTGCGAGCCGTCGTTCTCGTACCAGGTCACGACGTGGGCCTGGGAGGCGCTCGCCACCAGATCGAGATCACCGTCGCCGTCCAGATCCCCGACATCCACATCGTTGGCGCCGTTCAAAACAGCATCTACCACGTGAGCGGTGAAGTTCTCGTCACCATCGTTCTCGAACCACAAGACGCAATCGTCGAAGATGGCCGTGACCACGACATCGTAGTCCTGGTCCCCGTCGAGATCGGCGACCTTGAGGCCTTGCGCACCGTCGAGGGCCGATTGGATCAGGTGCTCAGTGAAATTCTCGGCACCGTCGTTCTCGTACCACCAGACGGCGCTGGCGGTCGAGACGGTGACCACCAGATCCAGATCCTGATCGCCGTCGAGGTCAATGGCGCAAACATCCCAGGCTCCCGCGATGGGCGTCTCGTTGACCTGATGACGGGTGAAGGCATCGGTGCCATCATTCTCGTACCACACCACCACCCCGTTCTCCCCACCGGTCGCGATGATGTCGGTATCGCCGTCCTGGTCTACGTCGGCGCCATAGGCGGACCTTGCGCCGTAGAGGGCCTGATCCACCATGTGGAGCGTGAAGGCCTGCTGCCCATCGTTTTCATACCACACCACCGAGTTGGCGCTCGAGGCAGCCGCCACCACATCCTGGTCGCCATCGCCGTCGATATCGGCCGCGTCCACGCCGGACGCCCAGTCGAGACTCTCGTCGATGATGTGCTTCGTGAAGGCCTGTGCGGCTGCGCCAGAGAAGGTCTGCGCGACTGTCCCCAGCAGCAGGATCAATCCAACCGAGGCAAGACGGAAACGTAGCTTCATGGTGCACCTCCTGTAGCGGGCTGCTGACCCTGAAGTGGTCAACTCGGAGGCATCGGCGCGGGCCCACAGCCCGAAGTGAGCGGTTCATCGAACAGTAACAGCTGCGCCACGTGCCATGGCGTCATCTCGAAAACGCCATTCGGTTGCAACCCTACGCCTCGGGGCGGCGGACCGTCAAGTATTGTACCGACGTCGGCCGGAGGGCCCCACTGGAGATGACACAAGCTGGCAGGCATCGAGGCCACGAGTGCCATCGGGCGAGGAGGCTTGCCTGGAATGCGACCAAGGCTATAGTGACCGGGCACAGATCATGGGCGATGCGGCCGGTCCTGCCGATGGTTGGGGCAAGAGCAGGACAACAACGGACGCCCCCTCGGGGTGCGCACGAGCACCGGCTCGCCATCATGCGCGCGACAGATCGTCAGGCAGCCACCTTCTCGATAGGAGCGAGATCATCATGGCACGAATCTACGACAGCATTCTCGAGACGATCGGTCGTACCCCCCTGGTGCGTGCGCCCCGCTTCGCCGCCGGGGCCGAGGCCGATCTGATCTTCAAGCTCGAGTCATTCAATCCCATGTCCAGCGTCAAGGACCGCGCGGCATTGGCCATGATCGAAGACGCGATCGAGAAGGGCCTCATTCACGAGGGCAGCACGGTCATCGAGCCCACGAGCGGCAATACCGGCATCGGCCTGGCACTGGCCTGCGCGGTCAAGGGCATCCGGCTCGTCATCATTATGCCCGAGACGATGTCGATCGAACGCCGCAAGATCATCCGCGCCCTGGGCGCCGAGCTGGTCCTGACCGACGGATCGCTGGGCATGAAGGGCGCCCTGGCCAAGGCGGAGGAGCTGCGCGAGGCCACACCTGGCGCCTTGATCGCCGGCCAGTTCGTCAACCCCGCCAACCCGGCCGTCCACCGGCGCACGACCGGACCCGAGATCTGGCACGACACCGACGGGGCGGTCGATGTCTTCGTCGCCGGCGTGGGCACCGGCGGCACCATCTCGGGCGTGGGACCCTACCTGAAGGAGATGAAGCCCGAGGTCAAGATCGTGGCGGTCGAGCCCACCGGCTCGCCGGTGCTCTCGGGCGGAGAACCCGGATCCCACAAGATCCAGGGCATCGGCGCCGGCTTCGTTCCCCAGATCATGGATCTCTACGTGGTCGACGAGATCATCCAGGTCACCAACGAAGACGCTTTCGAGACCTCACGCCGGCTCTGTCGCGAGGACGGTCTCATGGTCGGTATCTCCTCGGGTGCGGTGGCGTGGGCCGCCCGGCAGCTGGCCGAGCGTGAGGAGTCGTCCGGCCGGATGATCGTTTCGCTCCTGGCCAGTCACGGTGAGCGGTATCTCTCCACCCCTCTCTTCGAATTCGGCGAGTGAGCCGCGGCGGGCTCACCGGTGGCGGCCGCCGGCTACTTCCAGTGCGTCGTGATGAACTCGTCTGTCTCGGGGAGCCCGCCCTGCAGCACGACATAGCCGTTGTGCGGCTCGCGCTCGGTGATCTCGTGCGAGACCGAATGCTGCATCATCCGCATCACTTCCGTGTGATCGTCGGTGTGGCCCAACACCCAGCAGAGCTTCATCAGGGCGGTTTCGGGCAGCATGTTGTCGAGCGGCACGATGCCGATGTCGAGCAGGTCGCGTCCGGTATCGTAGACATACATCTGCGTGAAGCCCCACAGGGTCTGGACCGTCATGACCACATGGACGCCCCGCTCGATCGCTCGTTTGAGCGCCGGGTAGAGCGGCTTGTTGACGTGTCCCAGGCCGGTGCCGGCGATGACAATGCCCCGGTACCCCTTCTCGACAATCGCCTCGACGAGATCCGGGGACATACCCGGGTAGTAGTAGAGGATCGTCACCCGATCCTCGTAGACCGCGTCGACCACGACCTGCCGGCTCTTGTCACGTGGCCGGAAATCCGGGTTCAGGTACTCGAAATCCTCGCGACTGACGATGCACAGTGGAATGTCGCCGATGGTGCGGAAGGTGCTGCGGTAGGAGGAGTGCATCTTGCGGCAGCGCGTTCCCCGATGAAGCAGGCCGTAACGGTCCGAGGTGGGACCGAACATGCAGATCTGAACCTCGGCGATGTCGCCGTACGCGGCGGCACGAACCGAATGAATCAGATTGAGCGCCGCGTCGCTCGACGGGCGGTCGGAGCTGCGCTGGCTGCCGACCACGACAATGGGGACGGGTGAGTTCTGAACCATGAAGCTCAGGATCGCGGCGGTGTGCCCCATGGTGTCGGTGCCGTGGCCGATGACGATGCCGTCGGCGCCTTGCTCGATCTCGTCGCCTATGGCCCGGGCCAGTGTGATGTACTGTTCCCGTGCCATGTTTTCCGAGAAGACCCCGAAGAGCTTCTTGGTGGTCAGGTTGCAGATGTCGGCCAACTCCGGCACCGCGCCGTACAGCTCGCCCGGTGTGAAGGCCGGGATGACGGCTCCGGTGCGGTAGTCAAGCCGCGAAGCGATCGTGCCGCCGGTACCCAGCAGGGTGACCGCCGGCAGATCGGGGCGGCGGGGGAATTCCTTCTCGGGAATCTTGTATATCGCCTCCTTGTAGCCATGCTCGATCATGCGGGCGATACGGTCAACGTGCACACCCACGTTGTAGCCGTTCTTCATCTTGATCACGATGTGCACGTCGTCGAAGTTCTCGCTGCGCGGGAGGATGACGCCTTCGAATCTCGTGCCCGCATCGTTGATCACCTCGATCTCGCTCCAAACGCGGACGTTCCACTTCAACAGCGTATCGCGGGCCCGGCCGCGATACCCTCTCATCTGCTCGCTCATAGTGCCCTCTCGCGCTTCGGGATTCGCGCCGCGATCCGTTCTTCGACCAACGCCCGCACCTGGCGTCCCGGCACCCGGCCGCGCAGTCCTGGCATGACCCGCCCCATCGAAAACCGCAACCAGCACGCCGGATCGTCCACTCCGTGGTTGGGACGATCCGACTCCATCATGGCGCCGACCAGTTCGCGCCATTCGGGCTCGGGACCGCCCAGGCCCAGGTCGGCCAACACCTCCGTGACGGTCCGGTCGGGATTGGCCGCGATGCGTGCGACCAGTTCGCGCTCCGCCTCCCAGAGCACCGGCCTTTCAGCGGCCAACCCGAACAGCTCGCACCAACGTTCCACGGGCACGGCGTCGACCGGCAGCCCGGCGCGGCGCAGTCCTTTGAGATGTTCGCCGAAGAAGCGGCAAGCCTGGCGCAGGTCCGCGCCGCACTCGGCGACCACCCGGTCGACAAGGCCGGCCCCGCCGCGGCGGATCAGGAAATGGATGGTGTCGCGGGCCACGCCGGCGGCGGCGTAGCGTTCTTCCCGCACCCAGGGCGGGGGTGGCAGCTCGGCCGCCAGGTGGGTCACACGCTCTCGCGTGATCCGCACAGGCGGGCTGTCGGTGTCGGGGTACATCCGGTCGGGCCCGGGCAGGATCCGCTCGAAATCGGTACTGCCGTCGGGGAAGGGCTGGCGGGTCTCGTGGGGCACACCGTCAAGGGCATCGGCGTAACGCTGCCGGATCTCCTCGGCGGCCGTCAACGTGTCCTCGAGCGGCCCCCATACCACCACGACCGAATCGCGCGATCCGCACCCCAGGGCAGCGCGGATACTCTGCAACTCGCGATGGGAGTGCAGATAGTCGGGCCACTTCTCGCTATGGAGCAGGATCGGCTGCTGATCCAGCCCGGCGATGACCCGTACCCGGCCCGCCAGCTCATGGGCGAAGATGCAGTCGGGTTGGGTAGGCCAGCTCAGCGTGCCGGCCAGACCGACGAGCCGCACCGCGCGGACGCAGAAGGACCCCTGGCCCAACTCGAAACCGGGGCGTCGCTCGTCCTGGGCAATGAACTCCTCCCAGTTCTCGCGACGTAACACGTGAAGCCCAGAACTCTGCACCAGCTCCGTGATCTCCTGGTGGCTTACCTTGATCTGCTCGGGTCTTCGGAAACCGCGCCCGTGGAGTTCCTCGCGCAAGCGGAGAAGATTCACTTGGCGGATCGCCTCACCGTGGACCAGCAGTTTCGCCCACGCAGCCCGTGCGACTCCTTTGATCTCCACCCGGCGCCCACCACGGACCGAGACGTTGACGTCCTGGCGGCTGGCCCCCATGCCGACCCGTACGTGACCGGTGCTACGGCAGACACGTCCGACGAGCAGGATCGCCTCCTCGACCTCCTCGGGCGTTCGCAACTCGGGTCCGGTCACCGTCTCGATCAGCGGCGTTCCCAACCGGTCCGTCCGCCAGACGACCAGGTGCCCCTTGTCCGACACCTCTCGGCAGCTATCCTCCTCGACGCTGACCTGCGTGATCGAGAGGTCGCGCCCCCGGAAGGGCAGCCGACCGTTGACGCCGACGATCGCGGTGCGCTGGAAGCCGGTAGGAATCGATCCGTCCAGGTACTGCTTGCGCGAGACGTGGACCTCGTCAACGATGTCGCAGCCGAGCATCAGACTCTGCTCGATGGCTACGTCGAGCGCCTGCTGATCGACCGGAAAGGGCGGTGTGTCGTCCATCTCATAGGTGCAAACGTTGCTCTTGTGCAGCAGGTAGATGATGTTCTTGCGCGTCTTGAACTCCATCAGCGCCGTGCCGTCGTACTCGCCCAGCTCGGAGAGCGTCGGCCGCATGTGGCGAAGAACCTCGCCGTCGTGCTCACGGGTGTAGACTCCGGCCGGGCAGCGGCAGAACATCTTGTGCTGAGTCAGCAGCTGCTGGTGAACTTCGAGGCCGGCGATCAAGCCTACCTCGGCGTAGTCGATCGTTGTTTCCACGACTCCCCCCACTGCCTTCCGGCCCCCCTCGTGGGACCCTTCTCCGGCGTCCGGACACTCCCGGCGGCAGACAATTCCAGATAGCATACCCGAGTTGAGCTTCGATCTCCAGAGTTCGGTGCCGGCGGTCGGAGAGGGCGTCCCCCACCTCGCGGCGACATGCCCGCGAGGTGGGGGACTCAGATGGGCGTCTCGTCCAATGCGGTGGCGCGGCCCCCGGCTTAGAGGTGCAGCTCGAACCAGCGCAACTGCTCCCAGAGCACGTGCTCGACGCTCTCGCGCGCCCGGTAGCCGTGATCCTCGTACGGTAGCAAGACCAAACGGGCCGTCCCCCCCGACCCGCGCACCGCCTCGAAGAAGACCTCGGATTGGTAGGTCAGTGTGCCCGGATTCGAGTCGTCGTCTCCGTGGATGATGAGAATCGGCTCATCGACTTGATCGGCGAAGAAGGTCGGAGAGGCCTGGATGTAGGCCTCGCGAGCTTCGAACAGGGAACGGCGCTCCGATTGGTAGCCGAAGGGCTGGTTCGTCTTGTTGTAGGAGCCGCTGCGCGCGATGCCGGCCCGGAAGAGGTCGGTGTGCGCCAGGAGGTTGGCGACCATCAACCCGCCGTGGCTGTGGCCGACGATGCCGATGCGGTCGGGGTCGGCCACACCCATCTCCACGGCCTTGGCGACTGCAGCCTCGGCGTCAGCTACCAGTTGCGGCACGAACGTGTCGTAGACCGTCTCGGGATCGCCGATCATCGGCATGGCCGTATCGTCGAGCACGGCGTAGCCTCTGAGCAAGAAGAAGAGCGGCGAGGCGCCCCAGAAGCGGCTGAAGCGCTGCGACGATCCGCTGACCTGCCCCGCCGTGGCAGCGCCCGAGTATTCCAACGGATAGGCCCAGATCACCGTCGGCACGCGCGTCCCTTCGACATAGCCGGGCGGTAGGTGTAGGTGGAAGCTCAGCGGCACCCCGTCGGCCCGCTCGTAATGAACGATGCGTTTCTCGATCGCGCGCAGTTGAGGGGTCGGATCGGTGAAGCGCGTGATGGGTTCCCGTGTGTGTGTCCACACGGCCTCGCCCTCGGGGGCCTCGATCCGCTTACCCAGCGTTGCCAGGTAGTAGTTCGGCACGTCGGTGGCGGATTCGGAGCGCAGCACGAAACGCTCGTCGCCACCGGCGAAGTCCACGAAGACCTCGTACCGATCCGGCGGGCTTCGGAACAGACGCTCGGCCTCGCCCGTTTGCATGCTCCGCAGATCCAGGAAGGGCCGGTCGCCCTGATCGGTGGCGCCGCTGCCGCGGAAGTAGACGGCGTCCCCGGCCTGATGCAACACCCATTGGCCGTTGGGCAGTGGGCGGTAGATTGGGCGGCCCGGGTCGCCGTAACGATCGTCCTCGTCGAGATCGAACCAGGGGCGCGCCGTTCCCTCATCGACATCGAGAAGCCAGACGTGGCGCCAGCGGCGCATGCGCTCGCGCTGGGTAAGCATCACCGTGCCCCCGTTCGCACCCCAGGACCAGAACCAAACGCGGTGCTCGGCGCGAAACACCTCTTCCGGCTCACCGGTGAAGGGCGCCTCCAAACGCATGAGGCGGTCGCGATGGGAAACCTCGGCCAGGGGGTGGCCGCCGTCGAGGGCCTCGACCCAGAAGAGCGTGTGGGGCGCGGTCGAACGCCAACCCATCGAGCGCGGGCCCTCGGCCACGCCATGAATCGGAACCTGGTCGGCCACGGGCAGCGACGCGATCGAACTCACCCGTTCGCCCCTCTCATTCCACACCTCGACCTGTCGGGCAAAGCGCCACCAGGCCACTTCATGAGACCACGGGCCGACCAGCTTCTCCACCAGGAGAAACGCTCCATCCGGGGAGAACTCGGCGGTCGTGTAGCACGCGGGCTCGCCGAGTGCCCTGGTCTTGCCATTGCCATTACCATTGCCATTGCCGTTGCCATTGCCGTTGCGCGGATCAACGATCGCCAGCTCACAGGTCATGTAATAGTCGAAGAGCGCATCGTCGTGCGCCGTCTCGAGCAGATTGCGCGCTTCATAGGTGGAACGTGCCGAGGCACCCGCACCCTCGATGATCGCCGGCCCGGCGGGAATGGACGGCGGCTCGGGCGCCGGACCACGCTTCGGAATGCGTCGCACCAGTATCCGCTCCTGGTCGGGCAACCAGATCACCGGAGATCCGAGAAGGGGATTGAGCGCCACGCCCTTCACCTTCTTCAGGTCGCCCTCCACCGAACCCACCCACAGACCGAGGTGGTCGGGATGCGCAACCGTCATTGCGAAACGCCGGCCATCGACGCTCCAGATCACATCGAGAACCTCGGCGCCGTCCGGTAGGTCGAGCGCGGTCGCGGCGCCGCCGTCGACCTCGACCAGACGCGGGGAGGTTCCTCCATGCCTGCCATGGTGCCCGTTGGTCGCGGGGTTGACCCGCGTGCCCGCCAGCTTGTGCATCGGTGCCGCCAGCTCGGCGAGCGGCGGGTAGAGCAGGCGATCGGTGAGCAGCATGTGCTCACCGGTCGGCGAGGTCGACACCGAGGGCAGTTGAGGTGCGTGCAGCACCTCGAGGATGTCCGGCGAAGGAGCCTGCCAGACATCGGTCGCCTGCGGGTTACCATCATCCGCCGCGTGGCAGGTTGCCAAGGTCAGGGCCGCGGCGACGATCAGGATCGGAAGACGAAGCATGTCTCTCCTCCTTGGGGGGAGCAGCGCGATTCGTTCCATTCCCGGGCCCTGATTCGTGGCACTCCGCACGAGAAGCGTCCCGGGAACGTAGTCCAGCACGCATTCGGGCTCGATCGGCGCCTGGCGGGCAGACGCGGAAGAGGGCCCTTCGATGTGGATACGCTCATCGACACGTGATCCTAGCGCGCCTGCGGTCAAGCGCAAGCACAGGCTGGCGGGGTCACGGGCGCTTCACGCCCGCGAGGCTCAGGAATAGGGTATACTAGATACTCGAGATGTGACTCGAGGTGTGACTCGAGGTATGACTCGAGGTGTGCCTGTGGCGCGCGCGCGTTCGGCAGCCCCCTGGGGCCCGCAGGAGCCTCGATATGACAGATCGGCTCGTTCGATCCGTTCCGCCTATCAAGGGAGGTGTGATCATGACCGCGCGCCTGGTTTGTCTCGCGAATCTCGGCTGCCTCCTCCTGTCCTTGGCATTCGCGCTCCCCGCCAGCGCCAGGGTCCGGGTCGTCGAGCCCGGTAGTGGGAGTGACTTCACCGAGATACGGACAGCGATCCATGCAACCGCACCCGCGGCAAGTGGGATGGACACAGATCCCCGGGCTGCCAGGGGGAACCGCGACTACCCGCCGGTCGAGAACGTCCAGATCGAGATGTCCGACGGCATCCACCTCAACACCGACGTCTACTACCCCCAGACCGGCGACGAGCCGTGGCCGGTCATGCTCTACCGGACGCCCTACAACATCGTCACCGACCACATCGGCTGGATGGCCGAGCACGGGTTCGTCGCCGTCTGCCAGGACCTGCGCGGACGATTCGGCTCGGAGGGTCTGGACCGGATGTTTCGCGACGATGGCTGGGGACCCGACCACCAGGACGGGAAGGAGACGGTCGATTGGATCCTCGATCAGCCCTGGTGCAACGGGCGGATCGGCACCTACGGCGGGTCGGCGCGCGGCATCACGCAGAACATGCTGGCCGGCGCGTTGCCGGATTCGGTGCGGTGCATGTACATCGTCGTCGCGGCGGCCGACCTCTACGAACACGCCGCCTTCCCGGGCGGCGCCTTTCGCAAGCGCGATATCGAGGGGTGGCTGAACGGCCAGGGCTCACCCCACATGATCGATTCGATCTATGCCCACCCATGCTACGACGAGTTCTGGACCTGGACGAACACGCGCCTACGTCACCCGCTCGAATCGATCCCCTCCTATCACGTGGGCGGCTGGTACGACCTCTTCTCGCAGGGCACGCTCGATGCGTTCACCGGCCTTCAGTACGGCGGCGGCCCCGGTGCGGCCGGCAATCAGAAACTCATGATCGGCCCCTGGTCACACGGCAGCATGGGCGGTGGGGCCACCGGGGAACTCTTCTATCCGGACGCGGGGTTCGCGCCGGCCGAAGCTCTGATCGGCAACCTGGGCGAATGGGTCTACTACTGGATGACGGATCAGCCCACCGGCGTCATGGATCTGCCGCCGATCGCTTACTACATGATGGGCGATGTCGACGACCCCGCGGCGCCCGGCAACGAGTGGCGTGCGCTCGAGGCCTGGCCGCCGCCCAGCTACCCGGTCGAGTTCTTCCTGCACGCCGGCGGCGAGCTCGCCCCCGCGCCCGCCCCCGGACCTTCGGCGACGGTGTCCTACGAGTACGACCCCGGGGACCCTGTGCCGACCCTCGGGGGCGGCAACCTGATCGGCGAGAACGGCCCCTACGACCAGAGCCTGCTCCTCGATCGCGACGACGTGCTCATCTACCAAACCCCGCCGCTGGAGGCGCCGCTCGAGGTCGCCGGGCGGGTCACGGTCACCCTCTACGCATCCTCGGACCGGCTCGACACCGACTTCACCGCCAAGCTCTGCGATGTCTATCCCGACGGCCGGGCCATGCTGGTCTGCGACGGGATCCTGCGCTCCCGCTACCGCAACGGCACCGATGCCCAGGAGCTGATGGTGCCGGGCGAGGTCTACGAGATGACGATCGACCTGTGGAGCACGGCGATCTGCTTCAACGAAGGACACCGGATCCTGGTCGCCCTGTCGAGTTCGAACTACCCGCGCTTCGACAACAACCCCAACACCGGCGACCCCTTCATGCAGCACCAGACGACGCTGGTCGCGACGAACACGATCTATCACGGGGAGTCCCATCCCACGGCGCTGCGGATGTGGGCGCTGGCCGATGCGCAGTCGGCCGGCGACCGATCTTCGGCGGCGTCCGGAGGCAGCGCCCTCCAGCTCGCCGCCTCCCCCAGTCCATTCTGCCAGGGCACGATGATCCGGCTCTCCGGCGCCGGCGCGGCACGAGCGGGCACCGACCCCGCCGCTCCGGATGCGGTCGTGGGCCCGAGCGCCCGGGACGCACTTCAGATCTTCGATCCGGCGGGGCGGTGGATTCGTTCGTTACCGATGGGCAACGGAGCGGCCTACTGGGACGGCCGAGACCACCGTGGCCGGCAAGCGCCGGCCGGGATGTACCTGTTGCGGTGGTACTCGGGGGGACGGACGGGCGAGACACGAATCCTGCGCGTCCGGTGACTCCGAGGGTTGCCTGCAACACAGTTCTCCGCCGCTCGTCAGTCGCGGTAGGTGACCGCGAAGACGAGCGCCAGGAGGGTCAGGGTGCCCCAGACGCCTACCGACAAGATGGTCCCGGGCTTGCCGTGGACCATGACGCCGCCGCAGACGGAGTGAAGCGTGCCCTCCCTGCGGGGCCGCTCCGTCATGTGTTGATGATCGATGACCGGCCTATCTCATCTGTGGGAAATCGGCCAGACTCCTGTCCGTGCCTCGATTCACGGGCACCTTCAAGCCTCGCCGATAGCGATCGGATTTCAGAATCGGACTAGAATCGAATGGTTATGCCGAAGCGAAGCGGGGCCGCTGGTGGCGCATGGAGGTTTGCCGCCGGATCACCTTGGGAGCCGCACTCGCCGACGATCTCCTTCTCGTGCCAGCGGGGCACGGCGTAACCCAGACCGGCCCCGATCGCGGCGCCGGCCAACACGTCGGTCGGGAAGTGGTAGCCGGCCAGGTAACGCAGGAGGCTGACGGCGGCCGCAGCCGACAACGATGTGCCCCACACCCACCCTTCGGCGGCGTCCCCCGGATGCATCTGCCGATACATGCTCGACAGCATGACGGCCATCGCGAAGGCCCGGGCGGCATGGCCAGACGGGAACGACCGGCGAGTGGTCAGCGAGAGCCGCTTGTTCATGGGGATGGCGGGATCGGGGTTGTAGGCGTACGGACGAGTGCGCCGGACGAGGGCCTTGGTGAGCTGCACGACGCCGGTCGTCAAGAGAAACGTCTCGCCCCAGATCGTCAAGAGTTCCCCCGCCGCATCCTCCGCCGGCCCGGCGGCCAGCAGCGTGGCGGGCGCTGCGGCAAGCCCTACGACCAGATAGTCGCTCCACGCGGCAGCGCGCGGTGACCAGCGGGTGGTCGCGCTCCGGTCGAGGCCCGGCAGTTTCGCAGCGTCCAGGGCCTCCACTTCGGCGGGAGTGAACGGATCGACGGTACGCGCCGCCAGATACGCCCCACCCAGTGTGACCGCGGCGCCGGCCGCCAGCCAGGTCTCGGTTGCCGAGTCAGTCTCGTAGGGGAAACGACCCTCACCGGCACCTGAAGAGCCGGCAATCGACGCAAGCAGCACAAGCGCCAACGCGAGGGGCTGCGTAAGGGGCCGATTCGCTAGCCATGCCTGTCTCATGGGGCCGGATCTTAGCACAGGGTTGGGCAAGAGGGGCGTCGCAAAGGGAGCCTACACGTAGGCCCGGATCGAGCAACTGAATCCGGGCCTATGCGCGCTTCTGTTTCAGAATCCCAACCACCCTGGTTCGGACACCCCACCCATGTCTACGACGGAGGCCGAGTGGAGTTTCCTGGGAATCCTACCGCTTCGGAGATCGTTGTTGGCGCGGCCTTCGCCGAGAGCGAGGGGGATCTCGCCCACGCCATGCTCACGGCCGAAAGCCTGCGGACCTTCGGGGGCAGGCTGGGCGGCAGCCAGTTCCGAATCCACGGACCCACCTCCTTCCCGGACCAGGCCACGCAGCGGACATCGTCCGCCGAGGGCTCGACGGACGGGTCGCAGAGGCCCGATTCCGGCGCGGACGGCTAGCGCCGTCCGGTGAGCTTGCGCATGAGTTCGGAGAGCATCTTGTAATCGTCGGATGAGAGGTCGGCGTAGCCCATCGCCCGAAGCATCTGCGCGATCTGGGTTCCGAGTTCGATCGCCTCCTCCCGGCTCAGTTCGTCGAGGTCCACACCACGAACCTTGGCCATGACGGCGTCGACCAGCCGGTGGCCGTGCTCCGCACCCGTCTGGCGCGACGCTGGCGCCGGCGCCGTCGAAGACGAGGGGGTGGCCTTCGCCACGGGGTCCGATTGATCGGCGCGATCACGGCTCACGAATTCTGACATCGGGCTCTCCTTCCCACTGCCGGCATCGATCGGACTTCACCTGGCCGGCGGTACGAGTGGCTCCGGCCGAAGGCGAGACATGGAAGGCCTCGTCCCCGGCCGCGGGATACACCTCCACTAACGGCAAGCAAGCCCCATTTCCTGAAGGATCTGATTCTGCAAAGCACTACCGGGTTGCTAGCCGGACCGCGATCGGCCATCTTGGAGTTCATGCACTCGAACCCCCAGGAGCACGCCGGCGCCTCGCGTCCGGCGGGATACCTTCGCATCGCCACCCTCAGGCGGCTGCTCCGCGCTGCCACCGAGATCGAAGCCGCCTGGGAAGGAGAGCGGCAGACCGACCCGGATCTGTGCATGGGACGACTGAGGTTGCTCGACGTGCGTTCCCAGGAGAGCTTCTATGCACGGCACCTGCCCGGATCGGCATGCTTGCCTGAAGAGGAGCTGGTCTTCCGCACCCCGGAACTGCCGCCGAAGTGGCGGCCGTTCGCGGTGCTGGCCGGCGACACGGCCACGGCCCGGCGCGTCGCCGCCGGGCTCCGCGAGCGAGGCTGGACGCGGGTGATCCACATTTCGGGCGGGATCGATCAGTGGCCCGGACCCTGGGCCACGGGACCGGCCACGCGTGTTCTGTGGGAACCCACCCCACTCGTGCGGGCCTGGGCCACGAGCATCCCCGCCGGCCGAGTGATCGACCTCGGCTGCGGCAGCGGCCGCGACGCCGTGTACTTGGCGATGCAGGGACACCGGGTGACCGCCGTGGACCTGCTGCCCGACGCTCTCGAGAAAGCCGCCGCGCTGGCGGGCCGCTGCAGCGTGGACCTCGCGCTTCGCCAGATGGATCTTCGGCGCCAGCGTCCCGACACGCAGCGGCCATTCGAGCTGGTCTGCATGGTCCGCTTCCTCGACCGCGACCTGCTGGCGTGGTGCCCGGCGTTGCTGGCCGGGGGCGGCATGCTGCTGCTCGAGGGATACCTCCAGAGAGAAGACGATGATCCGGGTCCGAAGCGGGCCAGCGCGCGCTTGCAACCGGGAGAAGCGCTGCGCACCGCACAGCGGAGCGGGCTCGAGATCCTGACCTATCGTGAGATGCGCGATCGCAGCGGGTCCCACATCGCGCAACTGGCGGCTCGTAAGCCCGGCAGCCCGTAACGAGATGTCGTCGGAGATCTCGTTCGACGAGGAGGTATCATGGCGCTCATCGACATCGATTCGGCACTGGAAGGTTTGATCCTGCTCGGGGTTTTCCAGGCCGAGGGCATCGAGCCCACCGGCCCTTGTGAGGCGCTCGACGAAGCCCTCGCCGAACTCGTGCGCACCACGGGCGAGCAGTACGGTGAACCGGCCCAGGCCAGCGCACTCTTCCGGCCGGCGCGGGAACTCTACCGCTCGATCGGGCTGGATCCGACGCGGCGCCGGCCTTCGTCGGAGGCCCTGATCCGGCGGGCCATCAAGGGCACACCGCTCTATCGTATCAACCGGGTGGTCGACACCTGCAACTTGTGTTCGATGGATTTCGCCCTGCCGATCGGTCTGTACGACACGAACGAGGTGCACTGGCCGGCCCAGCTTCGCCTGGGCCGCGACGGTGAAGGCTACAAGGGCCTGGGCAAGGACCACGTGAACGTCAGCGGGCGCTGGACCCTGGCCGACCGCGAAGGTCCCTTCGGCAACCCCAGCTCCGATTCGTTCCGCACTCGCATCCGCGATGAAACGACTGCGTGCACGTTCGTGATCTATGCGCCGGCCTCCTACGGCCGGGAGCCCCTTGAAACGCGGGTCGACCAGGCTCGCCGGCGGATGGAACGCTACGCAGGAGGACAAGCCCGCGAAGGGGAGGTGCTGTAGACGCGCAGCCTCTCCTTTCGAGATCAGGCTTATCTCGAGATCAGGCCCACACCAAGGGGTCGATCCCGGGGAAGACGTTGTTGCGAGCCTCGATCCCGGCCAGCCAGGGCTCGTCGACGACCCCGTTCATCAGGTCTACGTAGATCTTCGATAGGTTGGCCAGATGCTCGTTCGTGCGCGCGTGGGCGTAGGGCACCATGGTGCCGGTCTTCATGATGAATGCCCAATCGCTGCTCTGCGCCAGCAGCAGCTCGCGCCCCGCCTGCCGCAAGGCGCGCCAGGCATCTTCCCGTCCATCGAAGTGGCCGTCCCGGCCCAGCTCGGCCAGCCGGACCATACGACGGCCCGCCCGGTGCAGGTGGGGATAGATCCAGTCGTTCGCTCCCTCGAGCCAGAACTCGGCGTATCCCTTGTACCCCCAGCTGGAGAACGAAGGCGTCGAGACCTGATTGACCGGATGGCGCTCGAGCTGCTCGGACAACGTGGTCATCTTCACGACAGGTTGGTCGCAGGCAATCTTGCGCAGCAACATCTCGATGAAGATCGGCCCCTCGTACCACCAGTGGCCGAAGAGCTCGGCATCGTAGGGGGCCACCACGATCGGAGCCCGCCCCGGCATGAGCCCGCGCAGATGCTCGATCTGCTTCTCGCGATTGAACATGAAATTGCCGGCGTGCTCGGCCGCCTTCTGCCGGGCCGCTTCGAAGTCGTACGGCTCCTTGTGGTTCGTCGGGCCGGTGATGCGGTAGTACTTGATGCCCAGGTTCGAACGCTTGCCGTCGCCGTGCAGGTAGGGACTGACATAGTCGTAGTCCAGATCCCAACCCACGTCGCGGTAGAACTCCCGGTAGGTGTAGTCACCGGGGTAGCCTTCCTTGGCGCTCCACACCTGCTTCGAAGATTCCAGATCCCGGCCGAAGGCGGCCACGCCGCTCTTGCAGATGATGGGGGCGAAGATCCCGTACTTGGGACGCGGAGAAGCATGGAGCACACCGTGGGTATCGAGCACGAAGTGCCGGATTCCCTCTTCGGCCAGCACCTCGTCGATACCCGGCTCGTAGCCACACTCGGGAAGCCAGATACCGCGCGGACGGCGGCCGAAGTGGCGCTCGTAGTCCGCCGCGGCAGTGCGAATCTGTCCCCGCCAGATGCGTTGATCACCCAGCATGAGCGGCAGGAAACCATGGGTGGCGCCGCAGGTGATGATCTCGAGCACCCCCCGGTCCTGGAACGAGCGGAACGCGGTCAAGAGGTTACGATCGTAGCGGTCGACGAACACCTCGCGCGCCTCACGGAAGAGTTCGAGGTAGCGCGTGGCCAGCGGATGGAACTCGGGGAGCCACTGCGTGCGCTCCACTTCTTTCTCGGCCAGTGTGATCAGCTTGTCGATGTGGCGCACGTAGCGTTCTTGAAGCAGCTCATCGCTGAGCATGCCGGCCAGCGTGGGCGTGATCGACATGTTGAGGCGGAAGTCGATCCCGTCGCCGAGGAGCGCCTCCATCATTCGGATGAGGGGCACGTAGGTCTCGGTGATGGCCTCGTAGAGCCAGTCCTCCTCCAGGAACTCGTTGTATTCCGGGTGCCGGACGTAGGGCAAGTGGGCATGCAACACGAGGGCCAGGTAGCCCTTGGGTTCGGACATCGTTCGTCTACCTTCCTTGGGATCACACGGTTGGAACCATCACCGTTCTCTGGCCGGCGGCTAGGAACGCGCTCGCTGCGGGGTGTGGTTCTCGATCATCTCCGTTGCGGTCGTATCGCGCCGCACGGTCGGCGTGATGGTCTTGCGAAAGATCCCATCGGCCGATTCCGCGGTGGCGTCGATGACCTGGGTACCGTCGGGCAACTGGAATCTCAGGCTGAAGGTGCCATCCGAGCGCAGCTTGATCGGCCGGCCCTGGACCGTCACCTTCGCATCCGCCTCGGTGGCGCCGTAGACGATGAGTTCGGCGTCGAGCACGAACCAGAAGCCACGCTCGACAGGGCCTTTCTCGGCCAGCGCGCCACTGCCCATGCTGGCGAGCATGCCAGAGGACCAATCCGAGCGCAGCCGTTCACGGAGCAGCATGCCCAGCTCCGCGGAGCTGTGGCTCTGGCTCACGGCCTGGGGCGAGGCCATCTCGTAGAGTTCGCGGAAGGTCTGAGGGCTCTGAGTCCACTCCACGTCGGTCACGTTCGAAGCACCGTCACGGGGAGTGGCCACGGGGTTCGACCGCGCGATCGCGTGAAAGGTCCCACTTCGATCGATCACGCCGACGGCCACACGATACGTGTGGTCGGGGCGGCCCACATTGAGATACCAATTGGCCGAGCCAGGCGGCAGATCGATGTCATAGCTGTCCTCGCCGTTGCCCTCGTGGGCCCGATCGAACGAGGTGCCGGGATCGAACGTGTAGACACGCAACACCCGCCGGTGTCCGTGCCAGTCCTCACCCAACTGCTTGCGGAGCCTCTCGACGGTCGACTCGGTCACCTCCCAGTAGGCGTGCAGCCAATAGGGATCACGCACCAGCAAAGCCACGTGGTCCTCTCCGTAGGCGGAGGGGATGTGGGGCTGGGCACCCCGGGTCACCTGTGGCGGATAGGCAGGCGTCACGGGAACAGCCGAGGGCGTCTGCTCCGGGACAGGGGACGCTCCCCGTTCTATTGCCCGCTTGACCGGGTGCTCCCGCAGGGCTTCCCGCCGGGCGGCCGGGATCTCGCCCCGTCCCCCGCGGGTCCCGGTGACCTTCTCGCTGGTCGGCGTCTTCCGCGCGGGTGCTTTCTTGGGCACGTCCGGCTTACTCGGGACCTTCTTGGTCACCGCTGGCTTGCTCGTGGCCTTCGGGGTGGCGGCCTTCGGGGTAGCGGCCTTCGCGGTGGCGGCCTTCTTCCCGGCTTGCTTCTTGTTCATAGTGGTACGGGCTCCGGCCCCGGCGCTCGGGCCGGTGGCTGTTTCTCGGGTCTTCGTCTTCTTGCCGGCGGCCTTCCTGCTGGCGCCGGCCACGGTCTTCTTCGGGGCGCTCTTGGTCGTCACCGACGTCTTCTTCGTTCCCGCCGCCTTCTTCGTCACCGGCTTCTTGGCAGTGCCTACGGCTGCTTTCTTCGGGGCGGTCTTCTTCGCAGCCGCCTTTCTCACCGGCTTGGCCGCGGGGCCCTTCTTCGTCGCCGAGGCGTCCGGTGTCTTCCGGGCGCCCGCAGTCCGGCTCCGCGAGCGCGATGCGAAAGGTGACTTGCGCCTGCGAGCCTGGGCCTTCATCACGGCGTCGATGAGCCCGTCCTTCGACAGTGAGCTGCGCCCTGGCACCTCCAGGTCGCGGGCCAAGGCCAGGACTTGTGCCTTGGTCATCGCTTCGAGTTCTGCACGCCTCATCGCATTGCTCCCGTGTGCTTGTCGTACCCAAGGCCAATTGTGGGGGACGCCCCTCAACACGCCGAGGCCAGGAGTATGCTCAAACACGCATTGGTCCGGCGAGTTGCATGTTTCGCGATACGCATTCGCCCTGCGGGGTTCAAGCTACCCCACCAGCGGACGCGGTGCCCATCAGGTCTTACTGGGGGACTCGATGCGGGGAGACCCTAAGCCTTCCTGGGCAAGGATCCATTGGATGTTCAGCTTCAGCGCCTCCGCCAGCTTGCGAAACGCTTCCCAATTGCGCTTCGCTTCATTTCGCTCATCTTCGGACAGTTCACGTAGATAGGCGCGATGCTTCCCGAAGCCGACAAAGGCTAACTCCTCGAGCGGCCGGCGGTCCAGCGGAAACTCGAGCGCGTAGCTGGATTCGATGATGCCGAGGCACTCGCGCGCATACTCGGCTCGCGGCTCGTGAACGATTTTCTGAAGTAGCTCTGACAGAACCCTGTCATAGGCCCTCACCAGTGGCTCGTGGGCCACCTGCAGGGCGTTGTCGCGCGCAAACGTCAGTATCTCACCGATCTCGGCCAACAACTCGCGGCGGGATTCGCCTGCGGCCAGGCTCTCCTGCTCGGAGACGTGATCTTCGGCCGCGCGGACCCCCACCGCGAAGCTGCCCTCGAGCTGCCCGGCCTTCTCGACCAGCATCCGCTCGAGGACGTGACCGGCGGCCGCGGCGAGAACCGGCGGCACCTCTACTCCAGCGTGACGGCAGGTGGTGATCAGGTCGCGGCCATGTTCGAAAAACTCGGTGAGCTGCTCTTCCTGGCGATTCAGGATCGACTGGTACGCCGTGCGGATGATCCGCTCGCGCCCCTCCGCCACGAGGTTGCGCAGCGTGTAGCGACGGATGCCCTCGATCCGGCGCAGATCCTCTTCCCCGAGCGCGGGTGGCGCTTGGGCATACTCAGAGGGATCTTCTTCCAGTGGAAGCACATAGCAGCGGATCCGCCCCGGCACGCGCTGGAAGACATGTACCATGTAGTGAAAGGTCTGCTCGGTATCGCGGTGGGTCAGCGCAAGCAGGCTCCGGTAGCCGGTGCCTTCGCTTCCCTCCTCATCCTGGAAGGTGTGCTTCTCGAAGGCCAGGGCCTTCACCGTGTAGTTGAGTTCTCCCTCCCCCGGTTCCTCGTCGAGCACCGCAGCCCCGAGGGCGATGCCGCCGGCCACACGTTCGGGCCGGATCCGCTGCGGCCGGGCGTAACGCCGGTACACATCGGCGCCGGTCCCCATCGAGGGGACGTTGCTGACGGCCTCGGCCAGGTACTCGAGCAGCATCTCTTCCAGGTCGTAGGATTGCCAGGGAGACGCCAGTTCGATCGCGCGGCAGGCATAGGCCATGTTCTGGACCGTCTCGATGCCGGAGACATCGGCGAAGAACCAGGCGCAACTGGTGAACATGAACATCGCGAATCGCTGGGACTCGAGAAGACACCACATCCGCTGGCGCTCTTCCCGCGTGAGGTCGCGACGGGCGTGCTGGTCGATGAACGCCTGACGTGCCGAGGCGCTCGGATCGAGCAGAACAAGGATGTAGTCGTCCCGCGTGGCCCACGGATCGTCCACCAGCGGGCTGACCTGCTCCAGGTAGGTCTCGATGATGCGGTCACGCACCATGTCGAAGCCGCGGCGCAGGGGCGTACGCCACTGCTGGTTCCATTCCGGCAATCCCCCGGTCTGGCAGCCGCAGTCGCGTTCCCAGCGTCCCACCCCGTGCGCACAGCTCCAGGCGGTGCCTTCGTCGTGGGTGCCGAAATTCAGGTCCACCTCATCCTCGGGCGGATGCTGTTCCAGGCGGCGTCCGTAATTGGTGAACTCGAGTCCATGAGCCGGCCCTTCGCGCCGCACCAGGTAGGCCAGGCACATGTCGCCGAATGGTTCGTGATGGCCGTAGACTTCTCCATCGGTCGCCACATTGACCAGGCCCGGCGATCCCAGTCCGCCCGAGGCTTTCTGCAACCGTTCCCGGAATCCCCCCGCCGAGCGTAACAAATGGGCGAAGCTCACGTCCGAGGCCAGCTGGCCGTCGTAGAAGAAGACATCGATGTAGCGGTCGGGCCGGCGATGGCGGCGGGCATCCTTGAGATAGAAGCGGTAGGGCTTGCGGGGGTCCACCTTCCCCCCCGAGGCATCGCTCCACCCGCGGCTTCGGTCGAGCGGCCGGGTCCGCAGCGCCTGGAACGGCGAGAGGATGATGTAGCGAATCCCGAACTCGATCAGCAGTTTGACGGTGTCGAGGTTGACCGCCGTCTCGGCCAGCCAGATCGACTCGCTCTTGCGGCCGAAGCGCCACTCGAAGTCACGCAGGCCCCAGACGATCTGGGTGCGCTTGTCCCGGTAGTTCGCCAGCGGCATGATGACGTGATTGTAGACCTGCGCGATGGCGTTCCCGTGGCCGGCCTGCAGTTGCATGCTCAACCGGTCGCCCTCGAGAATGCTCTCGTAGGTGTTCGGGGCATACCTCTCGAGCCAGGTCAGCAGTGTGGGACCGAAGTCGAAATTGATGAAGGCGTAGTTGTTGCAGATCTCCTCGATGAGATTCCCCTCACCCATCAGGCGGCTGCGCGCGTTGGGCCGGTAGCACTCGTCCTTGATCCGCTCGTTCCAGTCATGGGCCGGCGCCGAGCTCTCCTGGCGGGGCAGGAGCCGGGACCAGGGGTTCTCCCGGGGTGGCTGGTAGAAATGTCCGTGAATGACAACCTGCATTGTGTCTGGGCCTTCCTAGCGCCTGGGGTGCTTCCTCGACCACGCTCGGTCCATCACTACTCCATGTTTCGTTCATTGCAATGGCGTTCTACGGTCTCGGCCAGCTGCGGCAAGACGCTGCCCGCGGGCTCGCGTAGCACGGCGTCTGCCAGACCATCGTACGCCGTCGGCGTCTTGTTGATGATGATCAGCCTTGCGCCGCGACTCTTGGCCCGTTCGGGAAACGCTGCCGCCGGGTAAACCTGAAGCGAACTCCCGATCGCCAGCAGCAGATCGCAATCGTGGGTGAACTCGGCCGCCCTCTCCAGGGCCGCCTCGGGCAGCATCTCGCCGAAGAAGACCACCCGCGGCTTGAGCCGGCCGCCGCACGCCGGACACGGCGGTGGCAACTGCTTGACCAACTGGGCCTTGACCTCATCCATCGTGTAGTCGGCCGAGCAGTTCAGGCAACCGATCACCCGGGTGTTGCCGTGAAGCTCGACGACTGTCCGGCACCCGGCCTCCTGGTGAAGCCCGTCGATGTTCTGGGTAATCACACCGCGCAAGCGTCCGGCTCGCTCCATCGCCGCCAGCGCCAGGTGGCCCGGATTGGGCTGGGCGGTGCGGATGGCCTGATACCGCACATCGCGGAAGAACTCCCAGAAGAGGGTGGAATCACGCATGAAGTAGTCGATGTCGGCAAACTTCGAGGGGTCGTACCGTGACCAGAGGCTGTCATCGGCATCGCGGTAGGTGGGAATCCCGCTCTCGGCCGAAATGCCGGCGCCGGTGAAGGCCACGATCTTCTCGGCCTCGGCCACGAGCTGGGTGGCAAGACGCATCGTGAACCCCTCGGATGTGGGCGGCTGCATGGCTCGAAGTCCTTTCCACAATGGTCGGTGGCCGGGCCTTCCTGGCCCGGCCGATTCTGCCACTATAGACCAACCCGCCGCCGGGCTCTACCTTCCACCCTCCCCAGGAGCGCGGGGCGGCCTCCTCAGCCCGTAGGGTGCCATGTCAGACAACTCCCTGCGAACAGACAACTTGTAGACCTAGTCGCATCCCCCGCGCGCTTGTGCCTCGCGCCGGGGCTCTGGTACACTTGGACGTGTTGGATTCCAAGGACTCGAAGTCGGATTCTGTTTGGATTCGAATCAACCTGGCCTGCAACAGGACGGAGGTCACCCATGGTCGTTCCCCACTCCTGGCATTCTACCTCGCTGCGTCTTCTCGCGCTTCTGCCGGCTCTGCTGGTCGCGGCGGTCTTCCCGGCCGCCAACGCCGAATGGGTCGACCTGGGCGGCGGCGCACTCGATGTCTCAGCAATCGAGACCGATGGCCAGCGCACGGTCATCGAGCTGAGCTTGGGCGGATTCCATGCGCTGCCGGTCGAGATCGACGGCGAATCCTATCATCACATCTTCCTGGGCAGCGAGAGCCGGTCACTGGAGGCAGGTCTTCCCGCGCTGCCGGACGTTTGTCGCAGCGTGCTGATCCCGGGGGACCGGGAGATGCAGGTGCGCATCCTCGCCGAGGCATTCGTGGATCTGCCGAACATGCCGGTCGCCCCGTCGAAGGGCAACCTGCTGCGAACCGTCGATCCCGCCTCGGTGCCCTACACGTTCGATCCGTTCTACCAGAGCGATGATGCCTACCCCGCCCAGGTGGCCGAGGGCCGGGAACCTTACATCCTGCGCGACTATCGCGGCATGGTCGTGGATCTCAACGTCTTCCAGTACATGCCGGCCCAGCAGACGCTGCGCGTCTATACACACCTGGTCGTAGAGGTGGCGCCGGTCGGACCGGCCCGCATCAATCCCCTCAACGCCGCCGAGCCGGCGACGATCGATCCGCAGTTCCACAAGCTCTATGGCGAGCACTTCCTGAACTACGCCAACACGCGCTACGATCCGGTTCTCGAGGAGGGTGGCCTGCTCATCATCACCTACGACGGGTTCTACGACGCCATGGTACCGCTCTATGAGTGGAAGCTCCAACGCGGCCTGCCCACCGAGCTGGTAACGATTTCGGAGACCGGCTCGAGCACCACCCAGATCAAGGACTTCATCAACAACGCGTTCCTGACCCATGGGATCGCTTCGGTGCTGCTGGTGGGCGACGCGGCCCAGATACCGACCTTCAGTCACTCCGGGGGCGGTTCCGATCCCACCTACTCCTGCCTCCTCGGCAGCGATTATTACCCAGAGCTCTTCGTGGGCCGCTTCTCGGCCGAAACCGCGGCACACGCGGCGACTCAGGTCGAGCGCACGATCCACTACGAGCGCGATGTGGCCGCCGGAGAGGTGTGGATGCAGTCGGGCATGGGCGTGGCCTCGAACCAGGGTCCGGGGCACTTCGGCGAGTACGACGACGAGCACATGAACTACATCCGTGACGACCTTCTGGGCTACGGATACCTGCACGTCGACCAGATCTACGATCCGTACGCTTCCGCCTCGGACGTCGCCAATGCGCTCAACGAAGGCCGTGGCATCGGAAACTACTGCGGCCACGGCAGCACGACTTCCTGGGGTTCCTCCGGCTTCAGCAATACGCACGTCAACGCACTGGTCAACGACAACATGCTGCCCTTCATCAACAGCGTGGCCTGCGTCAACGGCAACTTCACCGGCTCGACCTGCTTCGGCGAGGCCTGGCTGCGCGCCACCAACGGCGATGCCCCCACCGGCGCGATCGCGACCTACATGAGTTCGATCAACCAGTCCTGGGATCCGCCGATGTACGCCGAGGACGAGACGGTCGATTTGCTCGTGGCCGATGAAATGCGCACCGTGGGTGGCCTCTTCTTCAACGGCTCCTGCCACATGATGGATACGAATCCGGGCAGCGCCGGATACAACATGTTCTTGACCTGGCACATCTTCGGCGATCCATCGGTGCCGGTGCGTACGAAGATGACCGAAGCCATGGCGGTCTCTCACCCGGGGACCCTCTTCCTGGGCAACAACCAGTACGCAGTCCAGACCGGGGTGGCGGGTGCCACCTGCGCGCTCTACAACGACGGCATTCTCTACGGGGTAGCCACCGCCGACGGCGCCGGCGGCGCGACCATCACGCTCGACCCATTGCCGGCCGAGCCGATGACGCTGGCCCTGACCGTCACCGCCTACAACAAGGAAACCTACGTGGGCCCGGTGGAAGTCGTGCCGGCTGAGGGTCCCTATTTGATCGTCGATGAGGTCGTCTACTACGACGAGGGCGATGACGGACTGATCGACGCGGGCGAGTCCGTCATGGCGCACGTCAAGTTGCGCAATGTGGGCATCGAGACCGCCGTCGGCATCTCGGCCACGTTGAGCGATCCGGGCGATGAAATCACCTTCGATGTCGACACCCAGACCTGGCCCGACCTGGCACCGGACCAGTCGGCCTGGGCCGACGGCATGTATGCCTTCACCGTCGATCCCGGTTGCCCGGACATGACCTCGATCACGATTCCGATGACGATCGCTGGCGACGAGCGGATCACGTGGGATTCCACGCTGGGGTTCCTCGTCCATGCGCCGGCCATCTCGCTGGTGTCGATCGACATCGACGACACGCTGGGCGGCGACGGCAACTACCGGCTGGATCCGGGCGAGAACGCCACGGTATCGGTGATGCTGCACAATGCCGGCAGCGGCGAGCTGAACGATATCATGGGCCTGCTCTCTTGCGGCCATCCCCGCGTGCACATCACGCAGGCCCAGGGCGGCCACGGCGGGCTCGGCACGGGGGAGAGCGGCCTCTTGATGCCGGTCTTCGAGGTCATGGTCGACGAGAACTTCCTGGCCTACGATGCGGATCTCGATCTGCAGATTACCGGGTCGAACGACTACGACCAGATCTTCCCGATCCTTTTGCCGATCGGCGGGTTCTACGAGACGATCGAAGACGGACCGGGCGACTGGGCGCACTACGCCGTTACCGATCCGGGCTTCACCGACCAGTGGCATGTCTCCAGCCAGCGCAACCACACGCCGGGAGGCGCGCAGAGCTGGAAGTGCGGCGACACCGGAACCGGCGACTACGCCAGCCTGCTCGACGCGGCTCTCGTGACGCCGCCGGTGATGGTGGCCGGTGAGGTCTCGATGACCTTCTGGATGTGGATCGACGCCGAGGAGAGCGGCTACTACGCGGGCCGTGCCTACGACGGCGCTCTGATCGAGATGTCGCTCGACGGCGGACCCTTCGAGCAGATCACCCCCGTGGGCGGCTACACCCACACGATCCGCGAGGGCAGCGTCCCGGGTCCGTTCCCCGACGAGACCCCGGTCTTCTCCGGCGCCATGGACTGGACGCAGGTCACCTGCGATCTGGGCCCCATGGACGGCGAGGTGGTCTTCCGCTTCCGCTTCGGCAGCGACGGCGCGGACACGCGGGAGGGCTGGTTCATTGACGACGTCGAAATCTTCGGCCTGGGATCGATGGCCGGTGTGGAGGAAGAGGCGCCGCGCTCGGTGCGCCTCAGCCTGGCGCCCAGCCATCCGAACCCCACGCACGGCTCGGCGCAGATCGCTTTCGCGCTGCCCGAGGCCGGCCCGGTCTCGCTCGAGGTCTTCGACGCCAGCGGCCGCCTGGTGCGCACGCTGGTGAGCGAGCCGCTCACCGCCGGCCGTCACTCGATCGGCTGGGAAGGCCGGGACGACGCCGGCCGGTCGGTGACAAGCGGCCTCTACTTCTACCGTCTCAGCACGAATGATGGTACGCTGCGACGTTCCATGGTGCTGCTGAGGTAGGTTGGGTTGGCGCCGACCGGCCCGCGAAAGGTCTCTTGCAGGGCCGCACCGTGACGAGCGGTGCGGCCCTGACTGTTGATGGAAATCGGCTACACTGGAAGCGGCATGAGCACATCGAGGTCCAAAGACGAAAAGAGGGAGGGACATCTCCGCTCCGGTGAGGCCGGCACCGGCCACAAGAGCACGGAGCGCGAAGGCACGGAGCGCAAAGGCACAGGCCGCAAAGACACGGAGCGCAGAAACACTGACCGCAAAGGCAGGGAACGCAAGGGCAGGGAGCGTATAGACGCCGGACGCCGGGGAGTAGTCCGCCAAGCCGCATCGCACCATCGGCGCTTTTCCTGGACCTCACCCATCACACTCGCGCTGCTGCTGGGCCTGCTGGCCTTCGTGATGCGTGCGATCTACCTGATCGAAAGCGGCGAGAACCCGTTCCGGTTCCACCTGGACCTCGACCCGCGCAACTACCACGAGTGGGCGCTCACGATTCTGAGGGGTGAAGCCTTCGGCACCGGACCGTTCCTGCAGGCCCCGCTCTACCCCTACTTCCTCGCGCTCTGCTACCTGGTCCTGGGACCGGACCTGATCGCACCCCTCTGGATTCAGGCGGTGCTGGCGGCCGGCACGGTCACACTCGCGGCGCTCATCGCCCACCGCTACTGGGGCCGCCGGGGCCTTCTGGCCACCGGCCTTGCGATGGCGCTCTACAAACCCGCGATCTTCTACACGGGCGTACTTCTGGTGCCGGTGCTGGCCACCGCACTGGCCGCGACGGCTCTCTACTTTGCGCCGCGCCGCCGCTTGCTGGCCGGCCTGGCCACCGGACTGGCGGGCCTGGCCCACCCCACCATCCTGCCGGGGACGGCGCTGATCGCCTTCGTGATGGCGGGGACGGCCCCCGCCCGTGCGTCCGAGTTCCACCTCCCCCCTGCCCTGGACGGGTTCTTTTTCCGCTGGCCGGGCCGCCGCGCGGTCGCCGCGTTCGTGGTGGGCATCGCGCTGGGGATCGCGCCGGCGACCGTCTACAACCTCGTGCGCACCGGCCACTGGGTGCCGATCTCGGCCAACACGGGCATCAACCTCTACATCGGCAATGGCCCCGAAGCGAACGGCTTCTATCGATCCCCTTTCGGCATGCGCGGGGAGGTCGACCCCTGCGGCATTGCCGAGGCCGGGCGTCTGGCGGGCGAGCCCCTGGATGCGGTCGAAGCCAACCGCTTCTGGGTGGACGCGGCGATCGAGGCCGCCGGCCGGGAACCGGCCCGGGTGGCCGGTCTGGTGGCGATGAAGCTCTGGGCCGCATTGGGCGCCTTCGAGGTGCCACAGATCGAATCGTTCGATTTCGAGAAACGCTTCTCCGTCCTCTTGCGGTTGCCCTTCCTGCCCGGTTGGATCGCCCTGCTGCTGCTCTCGGCCGCCGGCCTGGCGGTCCGTCCCCGCGATCGGCTGCTGTGGGGGCTCCTTGGCGGAGTCATTCTCACGGCCCTTATCATGGCAGCCTTCTTCGTGACCGGTCGCTTCCGGCTACCGGCGCACCTGTTCCTGGCCCTGGCCTCCGGCGGTGCGGTCGCCATCATCCTGGGTGGACTGACGACCGCCGAGCGCGTGCGCGCGGCGGCGGTCATGATCCTGACCGGCCTGCTCTTCGTGCCCAACTGGGCGGGCATCCAGAAGAACGCCACCTTCGCCCAGTATCACTACCGCATGGGGGTCATCGCCGAACGAGAGGGCCGGGACCGGGACGCGTTCGAGCAGTACCAGGCATCCCTGGCCATCGACCCCAACGTGGCCCGCGCCAACATCAATCTGGGCGTCCTGACCGCCCGGCGCGGCGATCTCGAACAGGCCCGCGAGTTGCTGGAACGGGGAACCAGGCTGGATCCGCGCAGCGCGCGGGCGCTGCTGGCCTTGGGGCAGATCGAGGAGGTCGGGGGCGACCTGGCCGCGGCCGCCGGACTCTACCGCCAGGCCTGGTCGATTGACAGCACCTTCGTGCGCGCCCTGGAATCGTTGATGGCGGCCGAGTACCGCATGGGTGATCTGGAGCGCACCCGCGCGCTGGCACGCGACCTTCTCGCGCGCGTGGGCGAGGATCCGATGGGGGTGCGGGCGCGCTTCCTCTTGCACCGTCTGAACGAACGCGCCGCGCACGGCCTGCCACTGGCCACCTCCCCCGCTCGGGCGCAGGCGGACCTGCTACTGGCGGCCGGCAAGCCCGGCGAGGCCGCCGGCGCCTACCAGGCCGCCGCCCAGCAGGCGCCCGGCGATCCGGTGCCGGCGCTCGAGCTGGCGCGGCTCCTCACGGTCACCGGGCGTGAGGAGGAGGCGGCCCGGTGGACCGAGCAGTATCAGGCCCGGGGCGGACCGCTCGAGCTGCTTCCAAGGCCTGCGTCGCCCTAGCCCCGCGCGGCAGCCGGCGTGACGACGCTGGCGAGTCCTCAGCGCCTACTCGTAGAGAGCCTTGATGCGTCCCCACGTCGTCGACTGCGCTGGCTCCTGATCGGCGGCATCCCCCATCGGGTGCCCTCCGGGGCTGACCGTCAGGATATAGGTGACATCCGAGTAGTACTCCAGGGCCGGG
>CAZZIF010000018.1:0-30973 GCA_964654025.1 uncultured bacterium | reverse complement strand
ACTATCGACTGAGCGTCTTCCCCATCATCATGCCTCCCCTGCGCGAGCGCCGTGAGGACATCGCCCCGCTGGCCCGCCATTTCGCGGCCTTGAGCGCGCGCAAGTTGGGACTGGCCGTGCCCGAGATCACCGGTGAGATGGTGGCTTCACTCCAGGCCTACGATTGGCCCGGCAACGTCCGTGAGCTTCGAAACGAAATCGAGCGTGCCATGATTCTCGCGCGCAGCGGCCCCTTCCGCCTGGCCTTGCCCGCACAGGCAAGCACCGGCCAGGCAACGCGCAGCGACGTACCCGATCGAGTCATCCGCGAAGAGGAGTGGGCGACGATGCAACGAGACAACCTGCTGCGGGCTCTCCGGAACTCCGCCTGGCGCGTGGACGGACCCGGCGGCGCCGCGGAGCTGGTCGGCTTGCGTCCCACGACGTTGCGTTCGCGGATGAAGGCGATGAAGATCTCCCGCCCCGTCTGAGCGGGCCGTTGCGGGCGAGCCGTTGCTGGCGGGCCGTTGCTGGCGGGCCGCTGCTGGCGAGCCGCTGCTGGCGAGCCGCCGCTAGCCGTCCTTGACCGCCAGCAGCCGCTGCAGGGCCGGTATGTCGAAAGAGCTGGCGAGCCGGCATACACGATCGATGTAGCCACGCTGCTCCGGAAAGAGCGTCTTGAGACGGTCGGCCTCTGCCAGCACTCCTTGAACGTCTCCGATCCGGGCCGCTTCGCGCATCACGTCGTAGTCGCGCGGCAGAGGCTCGGGCGCGACCACGGGCGGGGCCGATTCGCCGGTCCCCTCGGCTGGCGAGACGGCCGGGGACTCCTGCGGGACCGCCGCACGGCACGGCAAGACCAGTCGAAACACGCTGCCCTGCCCCGGCTGGCTTTCGGCCGTGATGTCGCCGCCCATCTTGCGCGCCAGCGTCCGGCTGATGGCCAGGCCCAGGCCGGTCCCTTCACGCTGCGCCAAACCCTGAACCTGCTGGAAGGCTTCGAAGATCGTCTCCATGTCGTCCGGGGCCATCCCGATGCCCGTGTCCGTGACGGTGAGGCCAAGCAGGTCGTCCTCATGGGCGACGGCCAGCTCCACCCAACCCTGCTCGGTAAACTTGATCGCGTTGCTCAACAGGTTGAGCAGAATCTGCCGAAGACGCTTCTGATCCGTGACGACCCATTCGGGAAGATCAGCGGCGTGCTTGTAGTGGAAGGCGATGTCTTTCTCCTGCGCACGGGGAGCCATCATGGCAACGACGGCTTCGATCAGATGGGGCAGCCGCGTCGTGCCGGGCTGAATGTCCAGCTTGCCCGCCTCGACCTTCGACATATCGAGGATGTCGTTGATGAGCGTGAGCAAGTGGTCGCCGCTCGTGCGGATGACGGCGGCGCGCTCGCGGTTCTGCGGCGTCGACTGCGAATCCTTCTCCGACAGCTGGGCATACCCCAGGATCGCATTGAGCGGGGTCCGCAGTTCGTGGGACATGTTGGCGAGGAACTCACTCTTGACCCGGTAGGCGGATTCAGCGGCACGGGTGGCCGCCCGGAGTTCTTGCGTGCGTTCGTCGACCAGTTGCTCCAGATGCTGCTGGTGCCGCTGCAGCGCCTCGGCCTGACGACGCAGCTTGATCTGCGCTTCTCCAGCGGCCCGTTCCTGGCCCAGCGCCAACAGGATGATCAGGGCCAGCGCGCCCCAGGGATACAGCTCGAACCCCAGGGAGACGGGCAGGAAGGCCAGAGCGATATCCAGGATCCCGGCCAGCGAGAAGACGAACACACCGAGGGCAATCAGATGGGTCGACGCCACCCCGCGCCGAAGATGGCGCCATCCCTCGCCCGCTCCCACCAGGAGCTGCAGGGCGAGCGCCCCGTTGCCGAGAACCTGCCCAGCCGGTCCGAATGTACGCCACCCCGCGGCATCCGGAACCCAGATGGCCAGGCCCACCACGATCTGCAGCTGCCAGCACCGCCGAATCAGATGCTTCCAACCCGGGCCGAGGGATACTTCCGCGAACCGCCAGAGGCCTATGGGAAAGACGAGCACCGCGAGGAGGCCCGCATGGTAGTACCACCCCGCGCTGTCCGAGAGCATCAGCACCGGGTTGCGGGAGAAGAGCTGTGACAGGCCCAGCGTGATGGTCATGAACGCAAACCAGGGCGAGAAGGAAAGGCCATAACGGCGACGCACGCGATGGGCGAAGAGCGCGTACAACCCGACGAAGAGAAACAGGTAGCCCAACGCCAGCTCGTGCCACGCTTCGTTCACCAGCCGGCGCATGAACGCCGACTGGGCGACGTGCAGAATGACGGGTTGCTCCATGGGGAAGCGACTCGCATCGCTGTTGTGAAAGAGGATGTGTAGCGCTCGTCCGCCGGAATCGCCCGGAAGAGGGATCAAATGCAGACGGTTGGCCGGGCGGGAGAAACCGAGCCCGGATGACAACGAGCCCGAGGCGTACATTCGTTCCTCGCCCAGATAGAGCGCGAAGGCATCACACTGCACATTCGCCAGGACCAGGGACTTGTCCGGGTAAGGCGTTGCGGGAAGCTCCCGCCGCCACCACAGCCAGCGCTCATCCGCGCTGTTCTGCGCAAGCACATCCCCCGCGCGCGGGAGCCACCCCGGCGCCTCATCCACGGCCTCGGGCAAATCCCGGGGCAGCGCCCGATCCGCGGGCGCCGCTTCATACCGGTACCACCACCCGTCGCGCAAACCATGCGCCCAATCTGAAGCAGGGCCGACCTGCGCGTCGTCCCACATTCGCAGCACGACATCGGGGGTGTGGCTGGCTTCGGCCAAAGAGGGCAGCAAGAGCAGCAGCCCAGCCGAGAACCGCAGGGCCAGCCGAGTGCGCCCGATGTCAAATACCCGTCGCATCAGGATCCGATCTTACAGCATGCGGGGTCAATCCCAGCAACCTCATGCGGGGGCGATCCCAGCAACCTCACCTGCGGAGCAGAAGCACGGAGCGAACGGTTTGCTGATGCGCCGAGTGAGCGCAAATCCAATACCGGCCGGCTGGGACGGGGTACCCGTGATCGTCGCGCCCGTCCCAGTACAGCAGGGATCCCCTGGCCCCATCCGGGAGGACAGAGAGGCGGCGTACCATTTGTCCGGTGAGCGAGAACACGCCCACGTCCCGGATCCGCATCGCCGTGCCCACCTGGCCGGCGGCCGAACGGCCATCGGTAGACGACCCGCTGCACGCCTGGTCCGAGAGGTGCAAGTACACCCTCCCGAGGGCTGGATTGGTTTGCAGGCCGAAGAGCGGCACTTCGTCGTGACACCCGGAAGCCGGCGCCGCGGAGACGTCTGCCAGATGGATGCGGACTTGAACGAACCTCGCGCCGGGCAGCTCGTTTGACCAGGGCGGCGGCTGCGTGCTGCCCCACCCATCTTGCGGGCCGTTGGCATCGTAATAGGGCCGGGTGAGGTTGTCGAGAGGGAAGCCAGATGGAGCCGTGTCGCCGCCGCGGTACTCGATCCACACGGCCCCGGGTCCCTCCCAGCTTGTCGTGTCGCGCAATGCCGGATACTCCCCCAAGTCCACCACGGGGGAGAGATAGAATCCCGTCGCCGCCATCGGTTCGAGTTCCAGGACGTTCTCACGAACTTCCGTGTTCACCAATCTGCCAACCGCCCACACCAGGCCGCCCGGTACGGTTACGCTGCGGTTATACGTGTCGAGCGGATTGATCTGCCAGCAGCGGTTCCCGTCCGGGATCCCCCCGTGGACGGTCTGGTCGGCAGCCAGCCAGATCGTATGGTCCGAGGTGTCGACCGCAAGACCCTCGGACTCCCCATCTTCGTAGTAACCCATCAGTGTATCCGGCGGGTAGTAGGAGCAGGGATTCGGGTAGGCGCCCAGCACGATCGGGTTGCCGGTCTCGAGCTTCAGGTGCCAGATCGTCTGGTCGGCCATCAACCAGAACGTGCCGTCGAAGGGATCCCGCGCCAGGCCCTCCCCACCGACGCCGGTCGCACAGGTCTCGATCAAGTGGCCGGTCTCGCTATAGCGATTGAGCTGACCATCCCAGTTCGACTTCGACCACAGACAGCCCGTTCGCGGGTCGTAGTCGAGGGATCCCGGCTGGCCGGGCATGTTGAAGTCGCCGGGCAGGAGTTCGCCATCGCGGCCAAAGTGGTATGCCCACCGGTCTTCGGGGTCGCCGTCATCGCCCCACGTCCAGAACGTATCGTCCGAGGACTTGTACGCCAATCCTTGGATCCACACCATGTGAGGACTCACCGGAATCGGGTCCTCTACGCGTACCCCGTCGCGCTTGCGCAAGATCTCGATCGACTCCCCCATCTGCTCCCATGTGAAGTGCGCGCAGTAGAGCACGTGCCGTTGCGGGTCGTAGGACAGGTCGGTATTGATGAAGTTGTCGGGACAGGTCCAGACGCGAATGAGGTAGGGAGAACTCTCATCGTTGTAGGTCAACTCATAGCCGTGGAGCCGGGGTCCCTGCGAATGAGCCTCGAACAGAAGGCCACCCGTGGAGACCAAGAGGGCGAGGAGCAGTGCATGGCCGCCGAGCAAGCCTGCCGTTCCAGAACCGAGTGAGTGTCCACCATCCCGGTGCCGGCAAACGCTGGGCAAGCGAAGACACATGAATCGAATCTCCTCTCGGATCTCTCGTCTCAGGATCTCCTGTCGTAGGATCCCTCGCCGGCACCGCGCGAGACGCCCTTACTGGGCGCATCTCACTCCATCGAAATCCATTCGGTCTGAATTCTACCACGCGTACACCTGGATTTCATCGTGAGTGTAGGGAGCAAGCGACCACATCGCTGACTCGTGACTCGTGACTCGTGAACGGTCTTCCGCTTAGAGACTACCTGCCCGGCATTTTGTTTCTCATTCGAACGATGGCAACCAGCTCACTCGTAACTACTGCGTCTCGAAGGCGTCCCGAGGGCATCCCGAAGGCATCCCGAAGGCATCCCGAAGGCATCCTGAAGGCATCCTGAAGGCACCTGAGCGCATCCTGAAGGGATTCCGGAGCTGTCGCGAAGCCCCCAACACGCCCCGGCAGGCGTGCGGGTGGCGATGGTAGTGGTGATGGTGATGGTGAGGCGTGACGAGGACGCCGACGCAAAGAAGACCGTTTCCAGTTGCCAGTCGCTTGCATGTGTGGGAAAATCCTGGGGTGGGAATTCCTGATTGGAGTAAGTCACTTGGGCAACGCTGAGCAGGAGTCCGATGACACGCCTTTGATCCGCCATCCGGACCTCTGCTCATGGTCGACTGGCCTCTTCAATGACAACTCAGATGGAGTAGGAAGGAGTGGAAGATGATGAGAATGATCCTTGTCTTCGCAGCACTGCTCGCCTTCGCGATCGCGCCGGCCGCTTCCGACACCGCCTCGAAGGACGGCAGCCCGGTCATCGTGAACCCCGGCGATGAGAGTGCTCCCAGCTACATTCGGACCGACTACGAGTACAACACCGGGGGCACGATCGACTTCGTGCCGACAACCGGCGGTTCGCATGACGGCTGGGGCGAATGGTTCGTCACCACGGTTTACAACGATACCGGCTATGACATCACTCTGGCCGAACTCGGCTTCCCCTGTTGCGGTCCCCCGACCGAGGAATTCGGCTGGCTGGTCTGGACGAATGTGGGCGGCATCGTGCCTCCGTCCGGAGATGCCTACACGGCGGATTACTACGGCCCATTCACACCCGTAGACCCGAACCCGGAAACATTCCCGCCAACGGTGTACACCTACATTGACATCTCGGGTGAGGGGATCGTCTTTGAGGATGGCACCTACCTTTGCTTCGGGTATGACAACACCGGCAACGGTGGTCAGACCGATTTCAACGGTGTGCAGACCTGGGCGTGGTACAACAACACGTGGGATCCCGACCAGGGCTGGGGACGGACCGCCATCCTGCAGATCAAGGGCAACTATGGGGTGACCCCGGCGGACGAGACGAGCTGGGGCGAGGTCAAGTCGCTCTTTCGTTGATGGGAGCCTGATCACCGGTTTGCGTCCACACAACTAGAACGCGGCCGGGACCAGCTACCGCCCAGTGCAAGGCAGACGCCGTCTTGGTCGCGAGTCGCCGGGACGGCGTCTCCTCGTTTAGAGGATCAAGCCCCCACCGACGCCCACGCTAACCCGCACCCACATGTGGCCGAGTTCGGATTGGAAGTGGGTTTCGATCGTGGCGGTACTCTGGCTCTGCTGGACGAGGAAACGCAGTCCGCGAGCGCTCACCACGCTGGGCAAGGAGAAGTGCACGGGCACACCATGGTCCGACAGCTTTCGCTTCAGCTCACCCACGATGAAGTTGGCTACCTCACCAATCGCGTCTCCGATGTCGGGGTCGTCGAAGGTAATCGGGCTGCCCAGGAGCTTGGACGCCACCTGCTCGGCGGCTCGAGCATCGAAGCCAAAGACGGTCGACCAGTTCACGCCACCCAGGATCGAGATCAGCGCCAGAATGACATCCTCTCCCTCACCGGCGTCATTCGGCGTCGGACTCGCGCGCAAGAGATCGACGCCGGTCACCTGCTTGATGATCTCCTCCATGGCTTGCGGGGCACAGTCTCCGTGGGCGATCCTCTCCTCGTTCTCGGGATCGGGGATGCCGTTGATGAGCGTCCGCAACCCTTCTTGCATCCCCTCGTTCTTCAGAGGCTTGAGCAGCACCGCGGCAACGCCGGCCTCATTGACGGCCCGCAGTAGCCGGTCCTGATTCGTGTCGGCCGTGATCATGACCGATGGCGGCACCTGGGGATAGGTCTTGCGCAGTTCGTTCAGAAACTCGATGCCGCCCATGCGAGGCATGTGCATGTCGACAAAGAGCATGTCGATCGCGGTGGGATCGAATCTCTCGAGCGCCTCGATGCCGTCGCTGGCTTCCACATAGGTGAAGTCAGCCAGCCCGGTGGCATCCAGCGAGCGCATGATGGCCTTTCGGGTGACCCCGGAATCTTCTACGATGAGAGCACGAATGCGCCGGCCCATGGTCTTCGGCCTCCGGATCGACTAGGTCGTCTCGCCTTCTCCCTCCTGCGGGAACTCCTACGTTTACATCGGCCTTCCGGCCTAGAATCTTCGAGTCTAATAGTGGCCCAGCTCGGCAGCGGACTCTCACCTGCCCGGCTACCGTAGCCCAGTCCGACAGCGGCCTCTCACCTGCGCGGCCACAGTAGCCGAGTCCGGCAGCGGCCGCAGGTCTGCGCGGGTACGGCGGGGCCAGAGCGGGCGCAGGTGTCCGGGGACCAGACCCCGCGTCCTAATCTATTGTCAAAAAGGGATTTACGGAATACGCTCGCGGGATCCCCCCGTCTCCTCCCCGGTCGCCGGGGCCGCTCGATGGCGCCTCGAAACGCGCCTATTCCACCGAACTCTGCTACTTGCGACCTCGTAGGAAAGGCCGACAATGGGGATGCAGTCGCACGCGCACGGACGACCCGGCAGCTTGACGGGACAACTCGACGGGAGAGAAACGGTTTGAGGGCGGATGAGGAGCTGGTTGCCCTGTGTCGTCAGGGCGATGGACGGGCCTGGGAGGCGCTGATCCGGCGCCACCAGGATCGGATCCTGAACCTGGCCTTCCAGTTCACCGGCAATCGCGAGGAGGCTCGCGACCTGGCCCAAGAGATCTTCATCCGACTCTATAAGAAGCTCAACCAGTACGAGCCGGACCGGCCGTTCCAGACCTGGTTCAACAGCCTGGCGCGCAACCTGTGCATCGACCGTTACCGGCAGCGCAAGCGGGAGCGGGTCATCGTCGGAACCCCGGTCGAGGAGTTCCCCCACCTCACCGCTAAGACCGAATCGGCACAACGGCGAGTGGAGCGACTGGAGAAGAAGGAACGGATCATGCGTGCCCTCGACACACTCAGCGAGATCAGCCGGGAGGCGATCGTCTTGAAGGATCTGCAAGAGCAGTCTCTGGACGAGATCGCCACCATGCTGGAGCTGCCGATCGGCACCGTGAAGTCTCGGGTCCATCGCGCTCGAATCGACCTGGCGCGAGCGCTCCTCAAGATGCAGGAGCCTGGCACGCAACCGGAGGCATCGAATGGACTGTAGGACATTCCATACGTTGCTCGCTGCGTACGTGCAGGGACGCCTCGATCCAAACCGGTTCGACCAGATGGTCGCGCATGAGGCCGAATGCGAGGCCTGCCACCGGGCCGCCTGCGAAGCGATGGACGCCGAGGGCGCAGACAGCGCAGGCAGCGTAGGCAGCGCAGACAACGCAGGCAACGATCTCGCCGCCAATAGCAGCGACACCGGAAGCGTTGCGGCGGGTGAGACCTGGCTGCGCGACACCCTGTCGAAGACCGTCGGAGCCGATTGCAGCTACATCGAGCTGCAACTCGCGGCCGCTCTGGATACGGCGCGGCCCGTCGAACTGCCGGGACTGATCAAGCAGCATCTGAAATCCTGCCAGCACTGCCGGGCCATGGCAGACACTCTACAGGATCTCCCGGCGCACTACGCGGTCCTGCCGCGCCTGCGCGCCGATGCCGGATTCACCCGCGAGGTCATCGAGCGGACCTGGGGCCCGAAGGCCGGCTTCCGGGAGGTTCTGCGCGCGCTGTTGGCCAGACCCAGCCTGATGTGGGAAGGGGCGGTGGTGTGTGCGCTGCTGCTGACGCCCCTGGCGGGCAACACCACGACCAGGATCGCGCAATCGATCTTGACCGCTGGATCCTCGGTCCAGGAGCAGGTGGTCAGCAGCAAGACTCCACCCGGTGTCACCCGGCAGGCCGATGACCTGAGTGACCGTCTCGGATCCTTCCATCGAACCCAAACTCGCGCGATCGAGAAGGAGTGGACCGTTGCGCGCGAGAGGATCGAGTCCTCGCTAGAGGACTTGGTGGGCGCACGATTGGGCGAGAACGCCTCGGTCGCGCTCGTCCGTTCACTGGCTCGTCATACACTGGGCACCCTCGGCCTGATAGAGGAGGACCCAGACGGAGATTCGCAGGCTTCACCGGCGGAGGAGCCCTCGCCGAAGGCTGATACAAGCGAAGGAGGTTCGCAATGAACTGCGCCAATCACCCGCAAACCCCGGCCGTCACGGTCTGCTCGACATGCAAGCAGCCGCTCTGCAGCGAGTGCGCCATCCACTGGCAAGGGGGTGTGATCTGCAAGAAGTGCCTGGAACTCCAGGGAGTGGACAAGACGCGAGACCACCCCATGCGGAAATCCCCTGGATTGGCGGCGTTCTTCTCGCTCATGCCCGGCCTTGGACAGATCTATGTCGGGTACTATCGCGCTGGGTTCATCAACATCTTCGTGGTTGCCGCGATCATCGCGATCCTCGCGCAGACCGGGGCCATGGTCGGTCCTTTCCTGGGCCCGTTCCTGGCCTTCTTCTGGATCTTCAATATGATCGACGCTCATAAGAAGGCAAAGCTCTACAACCAGCATCTGCTGGGAAGCGAAGTTGCCCAGCCACCGACCGACAGCCCCCTCGCGGTGGGCGTGGTCTTCATCATCGTCGGCTTGCTCCTGACGCTGGGCATCACCTTCAACGTCAACATGGAGTGGGTTGAAGAGGTTTGGCCGCTGGGCTTGTTGGGCGCAGGCATCTACATGGTCTGGCGTTACTACAAGACGAAGAGTGAACTCAATGAACGCCGCTCCCCCACTGGGGCGGGACTCCCGGGAAGCGGCGGAGACGGTGTGGAGCACGATGTGAGACAGGACGAATCACAGGTGTCCTGACGACCACGGCTCGGGCTGGTGCAGCGGTCAGGCCGCCTTGTGCAACACCGTCTCCAGGAAGCTCGCCCGAGCGATCGTTTCATCGTTGGCCAGGTGGCTATGCAGGATCTTCGCCGAGCCGGAAATGACCGGCTCGGCATTGATCCCTAGAATCGAAAACAAGATGATCGCGCCTTCCCAGGTCGTGGTCTTGCAACGGAACTGGACTCCACCTTGCGAGAGGTCGATGACATTGCCGAGTTTGGGCCGCTTGTCCTCTTCGCCATCTCCATTGACGATCGAGAACTGAATCGCCAGGTTGGCCGGTACACGGACCGACTGCCTCCGGTTGCCGTGCATGCCCGGCGTATGCGATGCATCCATGTCGTAACTCCCCTGCAAGCTGCCCATGGATCCGTCCCCCCGGCTGATTGCCTTGGGATATCATCAGCATCGGCATCCGCCGCAGGTGACTGGAGCACGGACCTCTGTGTTCTCTGTAAACGTCATGCTTGCACGCTGCAGGGCGGCACCCATTGCTGTAGACTCGTCGTTGCCGAGGGTGCCGGGGATGCGTGTGATGGCGATGCGCGCTCTGACCACTCTGGCGAGATGAGGGAATCGGACCAATGAACATCAAAATCCTCTTCGACAACGAGACCGCGAACGAGGAGTTCTCTGGCGGCTGGGGACTCTCGGCTCTCATCGATGAGCACATTCTCTTCGATACGGGCGAGCAGGGGAGCTATCTGCTCCATAACATGGCGCTCTTGAATGTCCCGGTCGACTCGATCGAGATGGTCGTCATCTCTCATGACCATTGGGACCACACGGGCGGCCTGTGGGCCATCCTCGAGCGAAGAGAGGGCATCGAGGTCTTCGCCTGCCCGGGGTTCGGTGATGACTTCAAGCGTCGTGTCGGCGAGGCCGGGGCTAGACTCCGGGAAGTCGCCGGTCACACGCAGATCGCGCCGGACATCTATCTCACCGGTGAGCTAGCTGCGCACTACAAGGGTGAGTATCTGGCCGAGCAATCTCTGATCGCTCGAACCAGCCGGGGACTGGTGATCGTGACCGGGTGCTCCCATCCGGGCATCCTTCGGATCGCCGAGGAGGTGCGGCGGACCTTCCCTCAAGAGCGGATTCACCTGGCCATCGGTGGCTTCCACCTCATGAAGGAGAAACCCCAGGCGATCCGCGATGTCATCGACGGGCTCAAGCGGATCGGAGTCGTTCAGGTGGGGCCCACGCACTGCACCGGGGAAACCGCTCAGATGCTCTTCCGCGAAGCCTTCGGGACCAACAGCCTCGTGGTGGGGGCGGGTCAGTCCTTCGAGGTCTGAGCGTCCGCTCCCTCGTTCTGAGAACAACGATCACGGGTCAGCAGCACGACCGACCGCGACAGAAGCTCGATCTCCGCACCGGCGGCTCTAAGAGCGCCACCGTTCGCCGGCTCATGTTCGCGCGGCTCGTCTCCGGCCGACTCGCCTCCGGCCGGCTCGTGTCCCGGCGGCTGCGGATGCCTCGTATCCAGCAACCTCTTCCAGGGATTATCACCACAGCCCTCGGGAATCGTGAAGGTCCGTTCTTCAGCGCAGCCATTGAACAGGATCAGAAAGTCGTCGTCGGTAACCGGCGCGCCTCTATGGTCCGTGTAGTCCAGCGATCCAGACAGATAGACCTGGACGCATTCCATTCGCGGTGTCTCCCAGTCTTCGTCGCTCATCTCCGCGCCGTCGCAGCGAAACCAGGCAATGCTCGCGGCGCTGCCGCGGATCGGTCGTGACTGAAACCACTTTCGTCGCCGGAACACGGGGTGTTCCCTCCGCAGGCGAATGAGACCGGCCGCGAACTCGAAGAGTGCCCGGTCAGCCCGCTCCCAATCCTGCCAGGTGGTCTCGTTGTCCTGGCAGTAGGTGTTGTTGTTGCCGCCCTTGGTGCGTCCGATCTCGTCGCCTCCCAGCAGCATGGGGACGCCCTGGGACAGGAACAGGGTCGTCAGGAAGTTGCGCACCTGGCGGTCGCGAAGCCGGTTGATCTCGGGATCGTCGGTTTCACCTTCGACGCCGCAGTTCCAGGACCGGTTGTCATCGCTGCCGTCGCCGTTCTCCTCTCCGTTGGCCTCGTTGTGCTTGCGCTCGTAGCTCACCAGATCCCGCAGGGTGAATCCGTCATGGGCTGTGACGAAATTGACGCTCGCGTGGGGCCGGCGGCCCGTGTCCTCGTAGAGGTCCGAGCTGCCGGTGATGCTGCTGGCCAGCTGTCCCAGCGTCTCGTCCTGCCCTCGCCAGAAGTCGCGGATGAAATCACGGTAGCGTCCGTTCCACTCCGACCAGACCGGCGGGAACTTCCCGACCTGATAGCCCCCTTCACCCACGTCCCAGGGTTCGGCGATGAGCTTCACCTGGCTGATCACCGGATCCTGTTGAACGATGTCGAAGAAGGCGGACAGGCGGTCCACGTCGTGCAGCTCCCGCGCCAGCGTGGCAGCCAGATCAAAGCGGAAACCGTCGACGTGAACCTCTTCGATCCAGTACCGGAGCGAGTCCATGATGAGCTGAAGCACGTGGGGATGGCGCATGTTGAGGCTGTTGCCGGTCCCCGTGTAGTCCATGTAGTGCCTGCGATCATCCTCGACGAGCCGGTAGTAGGCGGCATTGTCGATTCCTCGGAAGGAGAGCATCGGCCCCAGATGGTTTCCCTCGGCTGTGTGGTTGTAAACCACATCCAGGATGACCTCGATCCCGGCGCGATGAAAATCGAGGACCATCTGCTTGATCTCGCGGACTTGTTCGCCCACGCCAGGCTGCGACGCGTAGGCGTTGTGCGGGGCGAAGTACCCGATCGAGTTGTAGCCCCAGTAGTTCCGCAGACCACGTTCCACCAGGATGCGGTCGTGAATGAACTGATGCACGGGCATCAGCTCGACGGCCGTCACACCCAGACGGGTCATGTGCTCGATCATCGCGGGATGGGCCAGTCCCGCATAGGTTCCGCGCAGCGCATCGGGTACGCCGGGGTGCCGGGCGGTGGCGCCCTTCACATGCACCTCGTAGATCACGGTCTCTTCGAGCGGGATGTCCAGACGGACATCACCGTCCCAATCGAAGGCCGATTCGATGACCACGCTCTTGGGACAGTAGGGTGCACTGTCGAGTTCGCTGGGCGTGTCGTGGTCACCGTGGATCTCGTACGGAAACAGGGCGTCGTGCCAGTCGATCTCGCCCTCCAGGGCCTTCGCATATGGATCGATCAAGAGCTTCGCCGGCAGGCAACGGTGGCCCACTCTGGGTTCCCAAGGGCCGTGAACCCGGTAGCCGTACCGCTGACCGGGCTTGATTCCAGGGAGGTAGCCGTGCCAGACGTAGGCGGAGACCTCGGGCAGACGGACCCTGGTTTCGTGCCCGTCCTTCTCGAACAAGCATAGCTCGACGTGATCGGCGATCTCGGAGAAGAGCGCGAAGTTCGTGCCCTCGCCATCGTAGTGACTTCCCAGCGGGAAGGATTTGCCTGGCCAAACGTCCATGGACCCTTCCTAGACCATTCGGGAGAAGCTCCCCATCGGTGGTTTCATGTCTCGGTCGCTGGGGAGCGAACCGAGACCCGTTGTCTTCGAGCTGAATTCGCTCGCGAAAGGGCCGAGGCAGAGTTCATCCAAAACCGGCTCGATGCCGCGTTTGCCCGGAGCCGGCTCGACACCGAGGACGCCGGGCTCTTGGGCAGAGGGGGCGAATCCGGCTAGAAGAACGAACCGCCGTAAACCAGCAAGCCGCACAGCCCACCTTGGTCATCCGCTCCGACGCCGTTGCGAGCACAGGCCGGCTTCTTCCCCGGCGTGGGCGTGCCGTACGAATACCAGGACTTCGGAGGCAATCTCCACTACATCTTGTCCGCGATCGGGGGTAGACTGATCTGCAGCGATGGCTGTAGCGAATGACCCGTGACCGGCTTCTGATAACGTGGAAAGCTCGTCCATGATCAGACCTGATGCTCCCGACAGGAGTTCCCTGGATTCGTCGAGACCTCGCTTTCTCGATGACCTCGACCGCGATCCGATTCGGGCCTTCCGCACCTTTCACGACTTCGCTCGACGACTCCTCACCACCTATCCACCTCCCGCGATGCGCTCCATGTCGAAGGAGGATCGGGAGGATGCGATCTCGGAAGTCATCCTCCACTGTCTCAAGGAGAACATGCGCGTCTTGCGGCGGTATGAGGATCGGGGACGCCCGTTCGCTCATTGGCTTCTCGTGGTAGCCCAGTACCGTGTGCTGGATTTGAAGCGCCGTCACCGGCGTCGTGCGTTCGAGTCCGCTGAGGAACTCGAACCGTGGGTCTTCGGCCGCGAGTCGCGGGTCGAGATGCATCCGGATGATCGCGCCTTCTTGCGCCAGAATCTGGAGGTGGTCATGCGTTTGATCAGACAGATGGAGCTGCGCGATCAGATCTTGCTCTTGGCGAGCGCAGAGGGCTACCGCCCGCGCGATTTGGCCTCATTGCTGGGTTTGCCGCAAAGCGCGGCCAAGAAGCTCTCGGATGAGCTGCGCTATTGCCGCACCCGCCTGAGGAGGGCGCTGAAGAAAGAGCTGGGCATAGAGTGGGAGGATCTTCTCCCAAGTACGGGAACACACCCGAGGCAACCGCGCAGAGGACTTCGCTGACACGATGACCGATACGCCAACATCTCGTCCCGATCCCGAGGATCGCCTGATCAACCACGCGTTGGGCGAGCTGGGCCGGAGTACGCTGAGACCGGAAGACAGGCCGACCAAAGAGGCCGTCCTCGCCTACCTTCATGGAACGGCGGACGCACGACAACGTGAGGATGTGCAGCGGGCGCTGGCAGCCTCGCGTCAGTTCCGCGAAGAGATCGCCGGACTGTCTCAGGTTTTTGACGAGATCGAGCAGGCCGGTGCAGGCGAGGGTTTCGCAGCCGCCGACGCCGGCGCGCGTTCGTCCCCAGAGCCGCCTAAGAACCGCATCGGTCGGCCCGCACGCAAGCAAACGGTCTGGATCTCGCTTGCGCTGGCGGCAGCGGTGCTCGCCATCCTGTTACTGACCCAGGTGGGCCGCTGGCGCAAGATCCCAGCGGGTCCCCGGGTGACCGAATGGAACCTGATTGAGGAATCCGTTGTGCCGAGAACCTTCGAACCCCTCGTCCTGCGGAGCGGCGAGGCCACATCCGCACCGCATCCCGAGGCGGTCGGCGCGGCCATTGAGAGCTTTCGCCGGCGGGTCGAGTGGCGGGATGGACGTCTCTTGCTTCTGGCCGACCCCACGCCTGGCCCGGATACTGCCGCGCGGGTCCCGGCAGCAAGTGATCGGTTGGTCTTGATCAGTGTTCTCGACCGGGAGGGTTCACCCAGCCAGACCGTTCGCAGCACGATTCCCGCCGACAATCAGGAACTGCGCGCCTGGTTCATGACCTTTCCCGGTTTGGATCTGTTCTCGGCCGAGCTTCCCGCCGACACGGTGAGCGTGCCCAGAAGACACATCCCATCAGAGGGCCTGCTGGTCGTCACCTACCGGGAAGCAGGAGGCTACCAGGCAACCGAGCCATCCCTTCTGTCGGACGAATAGCGCTCGAATGGCATCCGTACGGGCCCGATCCGTATGGGCCCGAATGGCACCCGAATGGTAGCCGGACAACGCTCGCCGGCATCCGGTCTAGGCCGGCGTCTGAGCGTCTACCAGATCGGCTTTCTTCAGCTGGTTCGCCACCACCTCGGCCAGCGATGATGCCAGGTCCGTCTCGCTGACCGGATCAAAGGTGCTCGATACCGCGGTCCAGACGAGTTTGTCGTCTTCGATCCGGTAGAGTGCACTCTGAACGCGATAGGTCTCGCTCAAGTCCCAGTATCCGGGCGCCGAGACCACCTGAATGCTGGGGTACCAGTACTCCCAGTACCCATGGGGATAGGGGTTGTAATACCCCCAGTAAGGATCGTCCCACCAGCTCGCGGCGGCCGGATCCACGGGAGAGATGTATGTGGTGGGCGGTACATAGCGGCCACTACGGTCGATCCCAACGACGCGGAAGAGGAGAACCCCGTCGGCCGCCGTGCCGTCGAGGTACTGGCTCAGATCCGCTTTCGACAGCTTCTTCTTATCCCCCTGCAAGAAGGTGAACCCGGGCACCGCTTCGATGCCCCTCTCCTTCAGATGGGACACCATGGAGGACTCGAAGGCTGTGCTGAGATCCTCTTCTCTCATCACTCCGATCACAGCCACCTTCTCCATCGGCCGGCCCTCATAGTCGGGCAACACCCAATTGGTCTCCAGAGCGGTCTGGGTGCCGCAGGAAGACAACCCCAGCAGCAGCAAGACCGGCGCCAACAGGAAGCACGTCCCCGCGAACAAGCCCGCGACCGGCATTCGACCCGTGCGTCTATTCATAGTTTGACCTTTCATCCAGACCTGATCACCTCAACATGACCCGTCCTGACCCGTCCTGACCCGTCCTGATCCTTTCTGATCTGGCCTGATCCGTTCTGATCTGGCCTGATCCATCAGGGTCCATCAGGCTCTATCTCGACCTCGACGTGACTCCGGCATGAGCGCGATGGGAGCTACCACATGTGCCTCGACATGAACTCCGGCAGGTACTCCGACAGAAACTCCGACAGGAACTCTGACAGGAACTCTGATACATGCGGTCCGACATGCGTTGCAACATGCGCTCAATGCCTCAGCGATGTCCTTCACCCTAGCGGGAAGGCCCAACCCCTGCCCATGGGGATGAAGCCAGTTCATCATTAGGGCTGACCCTTAGAAACTCTCTCTTGGTCCACGGCTCTCTTGGTCCACGGCTCTCTTGGTCCACGGCTCTCTTGGCTATGACCTCACTTGGCCAAGGTCACCCCGCCCCGGCTCCTCAGGGCTCGTCGCCGTATCCGAAGCGCACCCAATAGGGAGCGGAGTCGTGGACCTGGAAAACGCGGTCCAGGACTGCCGTGTCTTCGAAGTCGGGACGATCCGCGGCCTCGTACGAGAAGGCTTCGAAGGCATCCCGCGCGCCGTGGTAGATGACCTCTTCGCCGCTGCGCACGTTGGTAATGGTGCTCCATGGCAGGACCGTCATGCTGCTGCCCATTCCGGCAAAGCCACCATACTCCACCTCCACGAGCACGGGCCGGCCGCTGTGGAGATCCACAATCACATCGTGGATCGACCCGATCTCCTCGGCCTTCATCGACTGGACATCCGCTCCCAAGAACGATGTCATCATCCGGTACTTCTGGATGCGCCTGCGCGGCTCTTCGGGAGTGGATCGCTGTCCCGGCTCGTCCGCGGACCGATGGTATCGCTCGTAGGCGGCCTGATAGGCTGGGCAAGCATCCATGTAGTAGGCATCGATCCGATCCCTCACGGTCGCCTTGGACAGATCGACCTCTTCACCTTCACGATAGCGGGGCGCGTCCTCAAGCTCCTGACGCGTCACTCGCAGGGTCGCTGCGTCGGATGCTTCGCCGAAGAAGAAGACGTGAAAGGGAACCAGATAGCGTTCTTCCCCCATGCCCAACACGCCGCCCTGGGACACGACCGCATAGGATAGGTGGGTTCCCGATACATCGAAGATCAGATTCTCGATCTCTCCCAGATGCTGGTCCGCCGGACTGCGGACCGGCATCCGCAAGATTCGTGCGGCCGACTGGAGCTTGGGCGAGTACGCTGGCATGCTGTGAGCTTGCCCCCCGCAGAGCCCTGCCAGGAGGGCCGCGTAGAGGGCCCAGAGCAACAGCCTGTTCGGCTTGAAATCCCTTTTGAACGCGGCAGCGCCGGCAACGCTCCGCCGCATGTTGCTTTCGAACACGGTATCGTTTATTCGTGTCTTGCCGCTAGGCAGCCTCTGACGTCTGGGTCCAGGATCCCTCTTCATGGATTGGCCTCCTTTCGGAGTGATGCTTCGGTCGACGGGTTGGCGGCGATGGCCTTGAACGATCGCGCTGACAATCGCCGCTTGCCATCACGATAATGGTTCAGCCGATTCGCCCGCAGCCCGAACCGGACACGGGGAATTCACCCATCGCTCAGTCTCGGGAGATTCGCCGGATGCTTCGTCTCGGGGGTTCGCCGGATGCTTCGTCTCGGGGGTTCCCCCTAGTCTTCCGCGGGATCACCCGTGTAGCGAAATCGCTCTCGGTCCCGGGACCCAAGCCTCAACACCCCTGGTGCACCACTGCTGGCGCGTGATCAAGCATGGTGGAGAGTGAAGCCTTATCCACGTCCAAGGCGAGATTCAAGGAGAGACCTAAGGAGAGACCCAGGTAGAGACCTAGGTAGAGACCTAAGTAGAGATCCAAGTAGAGATCCAAGTAGAGATCGAAGTAGAGATCGAAGGGGAGATTAGATGTACGAGGTAGAGAACCCGCCCAAGGGAAGCGCTGCTCACGGAAACCCACCTGTACCGACAGAAGGCCGAATCCGCCGGGGATCGGGACCCGTCGGCTTGCAGTGTCTGCAGCACATCGGTTTCGCCACCTTTTTGGCGGTCGTCACGCTTTTCTCAGGCTGCAGCGACGATGACGATGACGGCACTACCGCACCAACGGTCAGCCCACAACTCGAGATCGAGAATCAGATCGTCGATCCGGCCAATGAGGTCGTCGTTCATGAGGTGGAGATGCTCGAGGATGGCTGGGTGGCCATTCACGAAGACGAGAGCGACGAGCCGGGCGCGGTGATTGGGACCGTCACCGTACCCGTCGGCACCACCCTCGATGTGACCCTGGAACTCGAACGGGAAGCCGTTGATGGAGAGGAGTTCATCGGCATGATCCACCTCGATCGTGGTGTGCCGAATGTCTTTGAGTATCCGGGGCCGGACGTCCCCGCCGTCAACAGCCGGGGGGAGTTCGTCACCGACCCCTTCAGCGTGACCGTCCTTCCACCACCGGAACCGTCGCTCGCCGTCGACGATCAAACGCTTTCAGATCTCTCCACCGCCGTCATCGTGTCGCAGGTCGTCTCTTCGGGCTCGGGCTGGGTCGTCATTCACGCCAACGTCGAGGGTGAGCCCGGTGTGGGTGAGCCCGGTGAGGGTGAGCCCGGTGAGGGTGAGCCCGGTCCCGTGCGGGGATATGCGCATGTGGAGTCGGCGACGACCGCCGATGTACGCGTGATCCTGGATCGGCCGGCAGAGGATCAGGAAACCTTCCATGCCATGTTGCATGTCGATGAAGGTGAAGTCGGGGTCTACGAGTTCCCCGGAGAGGATGTCCCAGCCGTCAATGCCGAGGATGAGATCGTGGTGAGCGCATTTACGGTCACGGTTCCCGTTGATGTCCCCGCCGTGAGGCTCCATCTCACCAACGTCGGGATCAACGCATACGAGCTCGGGGATGTCGAGCCCGAATCCTATCGCGACTCGGTGGGATCGAGCGAGGAGAACCCGACCCTCATGCTTCAGGCCGGCTGGCGGTATGAAATCGAAAACGACGCCGCTGCGAATCACCCCCTCGAACTCGTGACACTGGGCAGCGTGGCCGGCGACGATGTGATTTTGCTGTCTCAAGAGTCCGCAGGAACACTAGAAGAGGAAAGCACGATCGACTGGGTCGCCGATCCCGGCGCAACCAACATGCGCTTCACCGTTTCCCCAGTCCTGGCCGCCGCCCTGACCGGCTACCGGTGCTACTATCATCAGGAGACCATGCGCGGCAGCATTCTCGTCGACTAGCATCTCCCGCGAGCCGGCCAGACCGATTCATCCGGCCCCAGACTAGCGGGGGGGGGCCGAGCGACTGTTTCCCCGCCGCAGCATGTCCGCGGAGGGAGCCGGACGACGGTGGGCCAAGCGGCGGCATCAACGAAGCAGCAGCATGGGTCTGGTGACCGACTCGGCGCCGGCGGCCAGTCGAACGAAGTAGGTGCCGGCAGCGACCGGCTGGCCAGCGTCATTCCTGCCATCCCAGGTGATCGTGCGCTCACCATCGGAGATGCCTGTCTCCAGCGTGCGAATCAGACGCCCGGTAGCGTCGTAGATCGCGGCAGTCGCTGGTTCATTCGGCGGCGATGAGAAAGAGATGCGGCTTTCCCCAATCGCCGGATTGGGATGGACGCCTACGAGGCGCAGGTCTGTGGCTCGACCAACCTCCCCCACGCCGGCGCTGGAGGGAACCGTCCTGGCCACCCGGAAACCGATGTCCCAGTTCGCGTGATGTTGGAGGTAGTGGTATCGGCCCGCGCACAACAAAGTCACCGGCTCGTGGAACCAGCACCCTCCACGGAGAATCCGCGACACCCCGCTTTCGGGTCCGGTCGGGTCGGTCACAGGCTCGGTGCCCACATCACACACGTACCAATCGTTGCACCACTCGAAGACATTGCCGGCCACATCATATAGACCGAGGCTCTCGGGAGCCGGAGGATAGCTACCCACGGGTGTGCTCCAGCCGACGCAGTAGCCGCTGATCTTGAAGTTGACCCTCTCGCAGGTCGGGGCCTCCTCTCCCCAGGGATAGCTTCGCTCGTCGTCGAAGCGCGATGTGTATTCGAATTCGGCATCGGTGGGGAGACGATAGCCAACCGCCGAGTACGGATCTCCACCATTGCAGACCCAGTCACCCCAGCCAGGATTGTCCACCAGATCATAGGCGCGCGGCAGCCCGGCCTGGATGCTCAGCCAATCGCAATAGCGAACCGCCCCACGCCAGGTCACCATCTTGACGGGATGGTCCGCCGGATCATAACCACCGGGATAGGCGCCCTGCGCCTGATCGGACGGAGACTGCCGGAGCGAGAATGCGCCTGCGCCGTCAAACTGGATCTCGCAGTACTCGCTGTCGAGAAGAAGGAGTTCCTCGGTGCTTCCGTCGAGCCCATCGAACACGGCCGAAGAATCCGCGGTCACGTAACCGTGATCGAAGGCCCACTGCAGAGTTTCCATGTATGCCTGGTTCGTGACTTCATGGGGGCTCAGGTAGAAATCGCGGGTCAGGGTCACCTCGCGCTCATCGACGCCACAGCGTGCCACGCCGTCTCCCATGATAAAGGTCCCCGCCGGCACCTCGATCAGGTCGCTCACCAGGCAGTCGCTCCCCGCGGGCGCGGCGAAGGAGACCAAGACCAGCAGCGCCAGGCAGAGGCGGACGGATGATCTCGTTGGCATGACGGCCTCCCACAGGTGCATTGGCAGCGGCATACGTCCGGTAAGTATACCACAGCCAACCAGTGGGCCTTGGCGGCCAGGCAGCCGGCTAGCGAGGCTCGGGCGCGGCTGGGGCGGGCGCCGCCGGCTCGGGCGCAGCTGGGGCAGGCGCTGTCGGCTCGAGCGCTGCCGGCTCGGGCGCTGCCGACTCGAGCGCTGCCGGCTCGGGCGCTGCCGGCTCCGACGCGTCGCAGGCGGCCAAGACCTCTTCTCGTAGACGCCGCGTCAGCTCGTTGTAGGAATCGAGCTCACGCCGGCCTTGGCCGGTAAGCGCGTAGACGCCCCGATCGATGCGTTCGAACCAACCGTAGTGGTTGTCCGCAAGGATCCGGAGCGTCTTGGGCCCTGTGCCGATCCCGCGTAGTTGCCGAGGAGTCGTCGGACCGAGCTGGTCGAGCGCGCATGCGATGCGAAGCGCCGTCTCACGATACGCGGTGATCAGCTTGCGCCGTGTCACGCCGCCGCGATTGTGGTTATCGCTGCGGCCCTCCATCTCCCGCAGCACGGCCCGCCGGCGCCGCGCGAGCTTCCGCCGTTGGTACGGAAGGGGATGAAAGAGCACCTCGACCCGTGATCCGTGGCGGCCTGGTGTAACGACGATCAGGCCGAGTTCGAGGGCGCGCAACACGCGCTTGATTCCGTGCCAGCGACTGCCGCGGGAGAAGTCGGCCGGTCCCGGCACGGCCACGTAGACCGAGCAGGTGATCCGCTGACGATCGGTGGCTTGAATGAGCAGGTCCACGCTGACATGCCGCTTCAGCTCGATGACGATCAGCTCCTCGCCGCGCGTAGCCGTCACGTCGCAGTATCCCACCTCGGCGCGCACGCGATAACCCTGCGCATCCAGATGGTCGCGCAGCGGTTCGAAGAGGTCCTCTTCCCGGATCTGGGCTGTTTTCCTGCGGTCCGGCTTCACGCCATCCTCTCCCCTGGGTCACGGCGCCGTAGAGCAGCCGAATCTCACCCACCGACTGGCGACCGTCACCGATAGTCCCTCGCGGCGGAAACCCGCTGAGCATCCAGATCGGGCTGCCGTCCGCCCATGATCTGGTGGACAACCCTCTGGCTATCGTGTGGCCACCGACTCCAGCCGTTCATACAACGGTTTGAGGGCCGCCGGATCCGAGTTGACCTGAACGGCGCGCTGCCAGATCTGCTCCGCCTCACCGGGTTCATCCAGCTCACGTAACAGGTCCCCGTAGGCCATCAAGAAACGCACGTCTTCATGTCCCAGCCTATGGGCGCTGGCGTAGTGAGAGCGGGCTTGCCCCGGCTGACCACTCTGGCGCAACAGATGGCCCAGATTGACATGGGCGATCGCGTGATCCGGCCGCCGGGCCAGGACCCGTTGGTAGAAGGTGATGGCCTCCTCCGGGTGTCCCTTCTGCTGGGACAGAAAGGCCATTCGGAAGGCCGCCACCGGTTCATTGCGGTCCCAGCGCAGGGCGGTGCGCATGGCATGCTCACAACGTTCCATGGCCTCCACGGCCGCGGCCTGTTCACTGGCCTCGATGGCCCGCCGGGCGTCGAGCCAATGCCCTTCCCCCACGATGGCCCAAGCGGCCGCTTCCGTGGAGTCATGGGCCAGCGCTTCCCGGGCAGTGTCGAGAGCCGGCCCATGTCGGTTCACCTGCCACTCGAACTGTGCCAGCTGTGCGTAGGCGGCGGCCACATCCGATTCGCCTGTCTCCCGGGTGGCTTCGGTGAGCATCCGGCGAGCTTCGCTCCCCCGATCGGTCAGCAGGTAGACGCCGGTCAGCAAGCCGCGTGCTCGGTTGCGTCTGGGATCCTCGGCGTGTAGCTCGGCCAGCAGTTCGCGCAGGCGATCTTCGGCCTCCCGCGGCCGGCTCGACATCACCATGGCCCAGGCCAGGTCAAGGCGCGCCTCGGCGTCCTGGGGAACGCGGGCGAGCACGGTCTGGAACGATTCGGCCGCCGGTTCCCACAGCCCGCGCCGCAACTGACTGAGCCCCAGGAGTCGCCAGGCGGCAGGATTCTCCGGATCCTCCTCCAGAACCCGCCGCAGCCGTTGTGCCGCCCCGGCGGGGTCCGATGAGAGGTCCACCTGGGCGGCGTGGATCTCATCGACCAAGTGCATGCGTAGCTGAGGCGCTTTGGGATTGAAGGCCGGGCCGGTAGGCCGGCCCGCCGAGAGGTAGCCGAGGCTCATCAGCCGCGCAAGCTGATCCTGGTTCGGGCCGTCCGATGGTTCCTCGCCCAGTGTTTCTTTTCCAGAGGCCGCGTAGTGGTCCACCCACTGGTCCAGCCGAGACACCCGCTCGGCGAAGTCCAGGCTGAGGTTGTGCTCCTGCGCAGGATCCTTCGCCAGGTTGTACAACTCGAGAACGGGAGACTTGACGTAGCTCCAGTCGTCCCACCGAAGACCCCTCAGTGCACTCCAGCCATAGTCGAGGAACGGAGCCAGCGTCTCGGTATAGACGACCTGCTGTGCGCTGGTCTCGCCCGCAATGAGCGGCAACAGGCTCCGTCCCGAACAGGGCAGTGCATCCGGCTCCAGACCCAGCGCATTGACCAGGGTGGGCGCCACATCCCGCAGGGAGCAAACCTGCCCGACGCGACGGCCGTGCCAAGAAGCGAACGGCGCGCCTCCATCACCCCTCGGGGGGATCAGAAGACAGGGCACCCCGAGGGTAACTTCGTGCAGCAGCATTCCATGGGTGGTCTCACCGTGCGCGCCCAGCGCTTCTCCGTGGTCGGCCATGATCGCGATCCACAGATCATCCCGGGTGTGGGTCGTCGTCACGCCGCGCATCAGGATGCCGATCTGCTCGTCCATGTAAGCGATCTCGCCGTCGTAGGGCTCGGCGAAGGCTTCCCGGTAGGGCTCGGGAGGAGCATAGGGCGCGTGGGGATCGAAATAGTGCACCCACAGAAAGTAGGGCCCCCGATCGATCCCGTTCAGCCAGGACAGCGCCCGTTGTGTGACCTCTTCGGCCGACCTCTCCACGGCCGCCCACTCTCCCAGGGCTCCCGGGGCATCTTCGTTTGCGCCCTCGGCCAGCGCATCGTCGTAGGTGGTGAAGCCTTGATCGAGGCCGTAGCGGCGCTCCAGAGGAGTAGCCGCGATGATCGCACCGGTCTCGTACCCCTCCCTCGCGAGCAGTTCAGCCAGGGTCTCTTCCTCCTCTGGCAGATGATAGAGGCCGTTGTGCCGAATGCCGTGCTCGGGCGGATTGCGACCGGTGTGGATGGTGGCGTGCGCCGGCAAGGTGATGGGCACCGGGGTCACCATGTTCTCGAACAGAACCCCCTCGCGCGCCAGCCGGTCCAGATGGGGGGTCAGGGACCGCGTGGCGCCGTAGCAGCCCAGGCGATCCCGCCGGGTGGTATCCAGAGTGATGAGCAACAGACTCGCCGGTTTCCCGCCGAGGGCCGATTCGGTGGCGGGCGATTCGCCGGCAGCCGATTCGCCTGTAGCTGATTCGCCGGCAGCCGATTCGCCGGCAGCCAATTCGCCGGCAACCAGTTCGCCGGCAGCTGGTCGGCCGGCAGGTCGCGGCCGTGACGGCCCTCCACTGGACATATCGTTCTCGGCCAGCCAGGGACGCGGAGACTCCCCTACCTCAGGGATCTCGAACTCGGGCTCTCGCGAGCAAGCCGTCATCAGAAGGACGGTGAGCACAACCGACACAAATAGAGTGCGTTGGACCACGTACGCCCATCCCCCTCGCCCTGGCGAGCGCTGGGGGATGAGTCGAGCTGCCGGTGGCAGCTGCGGGACTGGCACCATGATTCCCTCCACGGCAAGCGGTTCGCGACCGGCGGCGGCCTTCTCCAGGGCCACTCAAGACTATCGCATGGGCCACACAAGGCAAGTCCAATATGGAAAAGGAATTAGGAGCGGACTTCGGGTGTCGGCGCGCCGTGGGCCTGAGCCGAGTTGGCCTGGGCCGAGCGGACCTGGACCGAGCGGGCCTGGACCGAGCGGGCCTGGGCCGAGCGGGCCTGAGCCGAGCGGGCCTGACCGCCGGGGGGCCCTGACAGCAGGGCGGCCCTGACCGCCGGGGACCAGGGTCCGGCAACCGGATGATTCCGGTTGCGGCGCATCAGGCCTTCTGATTCTGGTTGACGACTCGGGGTGATGAGATGCACAATTGTTTCTAGATAGGGCTAATCCGTTGAGAGTGACGAGCGCAAGACGCGCCCTGAGAAAGGAGGTGCCCCGACAGCAGTTGAAACACGACTTTCGTTTGCATCAGTCAACACACAAACATCTTTGGAGTCTTCTGCTTCCCCCCCTCATTGTAAGGAGTCCGTCGACGGCCAATGAACAGGGGAGGGGGAGCGCATGGCAGCTGTGAAATGGGAGGTACGGCAATGAAATCTATCTTCGCGGCCCTCGCGCTCGCTTCTTTGATCGCTATTCCGGCATTCGCTTTCGAGGATGCCGCTGCTCCTGGTACCCCTCGCGGTACCGACGAGATGTTCGACGAACTGTTCTCCTTCCCTATCGAGGACAACCTTCACTGCGTCGGCATCGGTTTTGACGGCGAGTACCTGTGGGTCACCGCCGGTGACGCCACGACCGGCTTCTGCGAGTTCTACATCTTTGACGAGTACGGCACGCTGGTCGAAGGTCCGATCCATCAGCCCGGTGGCGCCACCGGCTGGGGCAACCGGGACCTGGCCTTTGATGGCACCTACATGTTCGGTAGCTACGGCATGCCGATCAACGGTTTCGAGGACTGGAACACCTACAGCGGTTCCTTCAACGGTCCGATCAACCCCAACCGCGCCCTGGCCTATGATGGCAGCGCCTTCTACACCAGCGGCTTCGGCGAGATGCTCTACAAGGTCGAGTGGGACGGCACCTGGGGCAGCACCGGCGATGCGACCATCCTGAGTGGTCCCTTCGACGGCGCCTATGGCCTGGCCTACGATGAAGGCAACGATTGCCTGTGGATGTCCACCGCCAACTACACGGGCGATGTCATCCAGCTGGACATGAACGGCAACACGATCGACACCTACTCCACGGTGTTCAGCGGCTATGACCTTCATGGTGGCTGCACGATGGCCGACACGCGCTTCGGTCACGTCCTCGTCATCCTGATGCAGTCGGACGTCGATACCGTCGTCTTCTACGATGTCGAGTCGATGCCTTCGCCGGCCGAAGACACGACCTGGGGCGGCGTGAAGTCCCTGTTCCGCTAGTCTCGCAGCTAGTCTCGTAGTGACGATTGAGAACATCCCGGTCCCGGCTCGCTCGCGGGCCGGGATTTCTCTTGGTGCCCAATCCCCCCCTCCCGGCGTATCCTCATTCGCGTGGCTTCATCTGTCGCAACCGGAGGGAACGAGATGGCGCTCGAGAATCGCCGGTCCCGGAGACCGGCCTGGTTGGTCGTTGCAGCTTGCCTGGCGGCGATCTGGGCGGGCTGGGCGGGCTGCCGATCCGGCCGGACTCCTGATCCGCGTCCCGATGTCATCCTGATCACGCTGGATACGACCCGGGCCGATCGGATCGGCTGCTACGGGTGCGACTTCGCCGCGACCCCCATCCTCGACGCCTTCGCCGGAGAAGCCACTCGATTCCGCGATGCCACGGCTCACATCGCCATGACGCTCACCTCGCACACGACGATGCTCACCGGCCTCACCCAGCTCGAGCATGGGGTCCACCGCAACTCGTCCTATCTCCTGCACGATGAGTTCCAGACACTGGCCGAGCTGCTGAAGGAAGCCGGGTATGAGACCGCCGCCTTCGTCAGTAGCTACGCGCTGGCGCCGCAATACGGCTTGACGCAGGGGTTCGACGTCTACCTCTGTCCCGAGCAGGAGCAGGACGGCCGCATCACGACGCAACAAGCGGCTGAGTGGCTTGCCGAGCGCGGCGATTCCTCTTCGGTTTTCTTGTGGGTGCATTACTGGGAACCACACGATCCCTACACCCCGCCCGAGCCCTTCGCCTCCGCCACCAAGGGCCTGCCCTACGACGCCGAGATCAGCTACATGGACTCGCTGCTGGGACAATTGCTGGACGCGCTGCGCGCGGAAGGCCGCTACGATCCGGCACACATCATCATGATCGGCGATCATGGGGAGGGTCTGTTCGATCATGATGAAGAATTCCACTCCTTGCTGATCTATGACTCTACCGTGCGAGTGCCATTCTTGTGGAAGCGCCCTGGCCAGACGCGCGGTACAACGGCGGATCCACTCGTCGGGTGCGTCGACATCACGCCCACCGTCTGCGATTACTTGAGCTTGAATCCCGGGGTAACGTTCGAAGGCCTATCGCTCCGCCCAACCATGGAGAAGAACCGGCCCCCTGAGCGGGAAGGTCTCTACCTCGGGTCGCTGGTTCCGTACCTGGCCTTCGAGTGGAGTCCGTTGCATGCCTGGCGCACGCAGGAGTGGAAGTACATCGCCTGCCCGGAGCCTGAGCTGTACCACATCACGTCGGATCCCGGCGAACTCGACAACCGGGTGCTACGGGATCCAGAGATAGCAGCCCGAATGCGGGAACAGTTGAGCGACTACATGGCCGAGCACGATCGAGTGGACATGTTCAACAGCGCCAGAACCCTCTCGGTACAGGAACAGGAGAAGATGGCCAGCCTCGGCTACATCATCAACGAACCTCCGAAGGCCGACCCGGGCATGGCCGCGTGGGACGCCGGCGAGGAAGGTGGCGGTGGAACCCGGCTTGGCGACGGCGCCGGCGATGGCGCCGGTCATGGAGCCCGGCTTGGCGCCGGCGACAGCGATGGCACCGGTCGCGTCGGCGGTTCCGCGCACGACGGCGATGACGCCAGGGCCACGCCGGGGACAATCGGGTCACGCTTCGCGGGGCTTCCCGATCCCAAGAAATACATCCATCTCGAGAACGAGTTTGAGCGGATGCGCGACGGACGTACTGCGCAGCAATGGGATGAGGTACTCGACGCCAGCCAGATCATCCTGCGTGACCACCCGGGTAGCCGGCAGGCCATTCTCGGCAAAGGCCTCGCGTTGCTCGAACTCGGCCGGAGGCCCGAGGCCTATGAATGGCTGCGGGCTCACAAGGCCTCGATGCACACCAATGTCAACGCCTGGCTGGCCTTCGGCGAGGCCGCTCTTTCGGTGGGGGAGTACGACGAGGCCTGCGACGCATACGAACACGTGCCTATCAGTTCGCTGGGTGATTTGGGTCACGCGCGCCAGAAGATCGCCGCGTTCACGGGGGCCGGGCGAACGCGCCAGGCGCTTCTGCTGGTGGACCAGGTGGAATCGAAGTTCGCTGCCATCGGCATCTCGCGGACCTTCGAGGCGCTCCGTGAGTCCATCACGAGGATCGAGCGAGCCGGAGTTCAGCCCGACCACGACCGCACATCTTCGGCGACGGCGCATCTGGAAGCCTTGATCGGACTCGAGCTGTGGGGAGAAGCCGCTCGCTTCCTGGAGCGTCATCGCGTCGTTCTTGGCCCGGACCAGAGCACACGCTTCGAACGCGTCCTGTTCCGCCGCGGCACGACCGCGGCCGAGCGCCGCGCAGCTCGCCGGGAGCGGCGCGGCAGCGAAACGGACTGATTGACTGAGAGTGAGAGAGAGAGAGAGAGAGAGAGACCCTCCGCACTTACTCATCCGTGTCGGCGTCCGAATGGGAGTTCTGCGCGCCGGACGTGCCGGGCCCTGCATCCCTCACAATGGCCGCTTCCGCCATGGGAAACGGCATCGGGCATTCACCCGTGCGAATGAGCCAACGCAATCCTCGTCGGGCTTCATGGGGCAAGCCGATCACGAATCCCTCGGCCCAGGCCACGGCCCGGAAGTCGATGACCGGAAGGTCATCCGTACAGACTTCGCTGTCCTCGATGATCGAAAGCAGCGGTTCCCGATCGCAGAAGTACGCGCTCTTCAGCTCCCGCAATGAACCGATGCCATACCGTTCCATCTCCGCACGCAGTGTGGGTTGCGCCAGTGCCGCATTCATCGCGTCTTCCTCCAAGGCGAAGGGTTCGTTGGCCCCCAGAAGGAATGTGCGATTGTACCAGGAGCCCTCCCGCAGGAAGAAGGTGGCCACATAGGGGAAAACCTCGCAGAAGGTCCGGGCAACCGTTCGGTCGCTGCCACCCAACCCCCCCACGCCGATGCTCATGTACCCTCCCGGGGCGAGCCGGCTCCGGCACAGTTCGAAGTATTCCTTGCTGTAGAGGGCGGCCGTACCGGTCACGGCCGAGAGGAAGCAGTCGCTGATCAGCAGGTCGTAGCTCTCTTGCGTCGTGGCCAGATAGGCTCGCGCATCATCGGCCAGAATCCGCACGCGCGGGTTCTCGCACACCGAGAAGTTGAACTCATCGAAGAACGGCGCGGCACGGATGACCTCGGGAGAGATCTCCACGCAGGTCACCTTCTCGGTACGTTCGTCCAGAGCGGCTGCCCCGGTCGTCACCCCGGATGCCAATCCGGCCACGAAGACATGACGCGGATCGGGATGCAGGGCGGTCGGCAAGATGGCCAGCATCGTGTAGTACTGCTGATGGTGATAGCGCCAATCGGTCACGCTTGCGCCCAGAAGGTTGATGTAGAGCTGCAGATTCTTGAAGGAGCCTGTCTCGGTTTCCTCACGCAACACCGCCACGGTAGCGGTATGGCCCTCTTCGTAGTAAAGGGTCTCGGTCTCTCCTTCCTGCACGACCGCCAAGTTCTCGACCAAGGGCCGAGGATCGACCAGCACGATCCCCGTAACCAGGGCCACCGCCGCGACGCCTGTCGCGGGCACCAGAAGCCTCCTCTGAGAGAAGCGAGCGGCCGAGGCAAACAGCGCCATCGCCATGAGGACGTTCAAGAGCGCGATCGCATAGATGCTCTTCGTCAAGCCGATCGCGGGCAGCAACAGATAGCCCGCCAGCAACGATCCCAGGATCGCGCCCGCCGTGTTGATGGCATAGGCAACCCCGAGCCGGCGTCCCAGCGTGGACAGATGGTCAGCCCTGATTTTCATGAGTATGGGAAACGAGAATCCCAGCAGCACGGTGGGCACGATCAATACTGCTGCCGTGGGAACGATCTTGGTCACGGCATCGGCGAACACGTTGCCGGCGCCCAGCTGGTCGACCACGATCTTGGTCAGGTGCGGCAGGTTGTCGACGAAGAAAAACGCGGCAACCATCGTCGCGCCGCCCAACAACTGCACCCAGCCGACAAATCCCAGCGGTGACTCGAGCCGGTCCGCAATCCGTCCCGCCAAAACCGATCCCAGAAACAGGCCCAGGAGAAAGACGACCAGCACGGTCGTAAAGGCGAATACGCTGCTCCCGATGGCGAACTGCAAGGCCCGCGTCCAGAGCACCTCGTAGGCCAACCCCGTGAAGCCGGAGATGAAGAACGCCACGAGCGTGAGCGGTAGCAGAAGAGAGGGTCCCGCGGGCCCTGGCGCCGGCGGGTCCAGCCGCACGGTCGAGCCGACCGCCAGCCCGGTTCGGCCGGAACTCGCATCCGCCGCCGCCGGAACCTGTTGTGCGCCGCTGTCTCCCGGTTCCACGCGCACGAACGACAACGCGAAGGCCGCCAGCGAGGCCACCAGGCTGACGGCGACCGCCAGCAGGAACGTGTTCCATACGCCGACCGCCAAGATGACGTAGTAGCCCGTCAGGGCGGCGCCCAACACACCTCCAAAGATATTGATTCCGTACAGGGATCCCAGTCCCCGGCCGAGGGTGTCGATTCGCCGGATGTAGAAGCGGGCCATGAATGGCAACGTGGCCCCCATGAGGGTCGTCGGGACCAACAGGATGATTCCCGCAGAGAACGCCCGGCTCATGGTCACCCACGTCCGATCGCCGCCGAAAGCGTCGTAGAGACCCAGGTAGACCGATCCGGACACGGACAAGAGGAAGGGTGTCGCCAGTGCGGAGAGTCCGATCAACAACTCGGCCAACGCGTAGTATCGCAGCGGCTGCTTGACCCGGTCCGCCAGCCTCCCCCCCAGCCAGCCTCCGAGGCCCAATCCACCCATGAAGGTAGCCAGGATGGTGCTGACGGCGATCGCCGACCCCCCCAGCAGGAGTGTGAGCTGACGTTTCCATAACACCTGAAAAGCCAGTGCACTGGCTCCCGACAAGCAGAAGATCAAGATCAGTAGCGGCCCCGTGCGAATGCGGGTTCGGATGCGCATTGCCCCCCCCCCAGAGGAATGCGGCGCTCGGCAGAAGCGAAGA
>CAZZIF010000017.1:0-31976 GCA_964654025.1 uncultured bacterium | reverse complement strand
GACCGGCGAGGTCCGAGCCATCCTGCTGGAACTCGACGGGGTGTCGTGGCTAGTTGCCTCCCTCCTCTATGGCTCGGGAATGCGCCTGGGCGGGTGCTTGAACCTGCGCACCAAGGACCTGGAGTTCGTCCGCGGGGAGATCCACGTCCGAGCCGGGAAGGGTAACAAGGATCGCATCACGCTTCTGCCCGAAGCACTCATTATCCTCGCCACAGCCCCCTGCGCCCCGCTCGGGCATCACAGACCCATGCTTCCATTCCAAGGTGCGGTGCATCCTCACGGAACCTTGACGCGCTGCGCGAGTATGACGTATCTTCATACCCGGAGGTGAAACATGCCCAGGTCAAAGGTTGCGATCTCCTTGGACAAGTCCATCCTCGCCCGCCTCGACCGGCTCGTTCGGGCCGCCATCTTCGCCAATCGAAGCCAAGCTATTGAGGAAGCTATCCAGGAAAAGCTTGAAAGGATGGAACATAGCCGCTTGGCTACTGAATGCGCCAAACTCGACCCGAAGTTCGAAAGGGCCATGGCCGAGGAGGGCATGTCCGAGGAGCTGTCAGAATGGCCAAATTATTGAGGGGCGACATCCGTTGGGCCGACTTGAATCCGACCCGCGGTCACAAACAGGCCGGCCTTCGTCCGGTGCTCATTCTTAGCCAGGACGTATTCAACCGACGCTCGGGCACCGTCATCGCCGTCGCCATCACTAGTCAACCTCAGCGAGCTGGGTTTCCATTGACCCTCCAACTAGACGACGCCCAGTTGCCCAAGCCCTCCTGGGTCAAGATCAGCCAAGTTCGCACTCTGGCTGTGGAACGTATAGGACGTCGCCTTGGCCAAGCGACTCCCGAGCAGCTTGCCCAAGTTGTGGAAGGTCTCAGTGAGATTCTGGGTGAGTGATCCTTGGATCAACCGATCCGGTTCCGACAGGCCGCTCGCCAACAGCGAATTTCAGCGGACGGGAACCCGCTTGGCAAACTGGCACGCGCTGGGCTTCCGCCCATCGCGCGCCAGATCACCGGCGGTGGCCCGCCGCTGAATTCTACGTTCGGCTGGAATTGCCAGACGAGATACGGCTTGACGTGATTACACGCATAGGTGTATATTGGATCGATGAAGCGTCGTGACCTCGAAAGCAAGCTCCGCCAGCTCGGTTGGCAGGTTGTCAGGCACGAGGAGACCGTTAGATGCGGTTCGCTGGTCGAGTCTTCAAGGTTGGACGTCAGTGGGCAGTCGAAGTGCCCCTACTCGACGTAGTCAGCCAGGGTCGGACAAAGAAGGGCGCGATCGAGATGATCGGGGACGCCATCGAGGCCCTCGCGAACAGGCCTGGCTTCCAGGTCGATGTGTTTCCAGGCTCCGGCGAGTACTTCGAGGTAGGGTCAACCGATCAATCTACGCTTACAGCACTGCTTTTGCGCCGGGCGCGCCAGCAATCGGGATTGAGTTTGGCACAGGTAGCAAGGCGGTTGGGGTCGACATCGGTGAATGCATACGCGCGCTACGAGCAGGGCCGGTCCACGCCATCCGTTCAGAAGCTCACAGAGCTATTCAGTGCGGTCTCGCCAGACCGGGATCTGGTGCTCGTGCCGAGTGAAGCGTGAGGGTTGTGGCCCAGCCGAACAGAGCGCTGCAGCTGCCAGAGCGCCCCTGTCACGGCGCTGGGCTTCCGCCACCGCCGCGCCAGGGCCGCCCGCAGCTGACCGCTGTCGTTCTGCTATACCCGAAAGCCAGTCCTCAAAGTGCCGCCCTGCAAGAAATGCGAGATCAAGTCGATGTCGAGAAGGTCACCTATGCGGCAAACATCTCCTGCAAGAGCGCAAGAACGGCTTCAGATGTCTTGGGAGAGATCCTACCCAGGCGTTTCACTAGCCGGACCTTGTCAACTGTCCGCAGTTGGTCGAGTACAATCTGACCTTCACGTCCCTTGAAGCGGCAAAGGATCCGCGAGGGATACGGGCGACCCTTGGTGGTCATCGGTGCGACAATCACTGTCCGGATGTGGCGGTTCATCTCGTTGGGTGAGATCACCAGACACGGCCGCGTCCTCTTGATCTCGCTGCCAGTCGTCGGGTCAAGACTGACTAGATAGACGTCCCCGCGGCTGACTACCATTCCCACTCTTCCTCTTCCCACTGGGTAGGAACGTGATGGTCACCATCCACCAACACGTCGTCGCCAACCTGAGACATGGCCTTGAACGCCTTCGCCCAGCCGTGTCGTGGAGGCATTGGGTCGGGCGCAGCGAGCTCAATCACAATCCGGTTCGCTTCGACACTGATCTCAACTTCGCCGGTGAGACCGGTCTGCTCGAGCAGGGGTTTGGGGATACGGATCCCCTGGGAATTGCCGATACGAACAATCCTGCCTCTCATGGATAGCCCTCCTTGAAAGTGATTACATTGTAGTCACGACGGGGTTCCTCGTCAAGGGTACTCAAGTCACCGTCAAGCTTGGCCGGGATCAAACCACGTGATCGGCCAGCGCCCCGCTAACTCGAACCATAAATGCAAGTTCGCATACCAGCCATACACGATTGGGCAACACAGTCTCCTGGAATAGGAGGTCACGGGACGGCCCTCCTGGATGCGATCATCTGGGAAGAGGACGGCTGCGATTTGGACCTGTATCCGAGCTCAGCGGTTCGCCCACCTTGCAAGGATCAGGCTGTAGCCCAGGACTGAGGCAGATGGGTTGTACGCCTTGACGGGCCTTCTGGTCTACAATTGCGCTGACAGCCATCGGCGCGTGCGTAGTTGCGAACGGGAATGGCATGGCCAGGGTGGGCACGTGCCAGCGGCTATGCCGCTGCAGGTGGCGCCCAACGTTAGGATGCGACATCCGTGAGACCACGAAAGAGTCTGGCCAATAGAATCGGACATGCCTCATCGATCGGCCTTTGCGTCGTGAGTGTCGCCTACGTGGTCGTCGTGGCGTTCGGCATTGTTGAGGCCGGTTTCGACGATCCGATCGTGGATCCGACCCTCGCCGTGATGGAGGCGCTTACATTGCTGGCGGCTCCTCTCCTGGTTGCTGTCATGGCAGCGATCTATGAAACCGCGAGCAGGGATCGCAGAATGTTTGGCCTCATGGCGCTGGTTTTCGCTGGTATCATGGCAGGCCTTACCAGTGCCGTTCACTTCGTAGCGCTGACGGCCGGACGTCAAACTGACTTCACCGTTCTGGAATGGCCATCGACGCTGTACGCTATGGAGCTTCTCGCATGGGATGTCTTCTTGGGACTGTCCCTGGTCTGCGCCGCCCTTGTTTTCGTTGGTTCCGGAATCCGGGCTATTGCCCGATGGTCTCTCCTTCTGGCAGGTGGTCTATCGCTGCTTGGCGCCATTGGCCCCATCGTTGGAGACATGGCACTCCAGCGGATAGGCATACTCGGCTACGGCATCGGACTCCCGATCACGGCTTGGGTGCTGTCACGATTCTTCCACCGGCGCGAGGATTCATTGGGAGAGTCAAGGTCGAACCGCACATCCTGACAACGCGGTCCAGCTGAGCGAGGAATCGCGCAGGCGAGGCGTTGCATCTGAGTGCGTGCCAATTCATTGCGGACGTGATCCTCGAGTTAGTGGTGCCCCCCAACTCCAGATCCCACTTGCCCTTGCCGATCTGTTCGTGGGAAACTTGTTGGCCACCGCGTGTTTAGGACGCGAGACCACCACTCGAGACATCGCCAGCAGAGAGGAAGCCGGTCGTGAATCTAGGTCCCCAGGTCCAGAAAGGTCCCATCGTCATCATCGGCGCCGGTCCGGCCGGATTGGGCGCCGCGTACATGCTGGATCGGGCGGGATACCCGGACTGGGTGCTCTTCGAGCGCGAGGAGCACGTGGGCGGCCTGGCGACCAGCTTCACCGATGAGAAGGGCTATACCTGGGATCTGGGCGGCCACGTAGCCTTCTCCCACTACGATCTGGTGAGCCGGCTCTATGACGATCTCTTGGGCGAGACCGGTTGGATCGAGCATGAGCGGGAAAGCTGGATCCGTGTCCTGGAACGTTGGGTGCCCTATCCCTTCCAGAACAACATTCATCGGCTTCCGCCCGAGGAGGCAGCCCGTTGCGCCGAGGGCTTGATTCGCGCCAAGCTGGCTGATCCCAAGCCGCCGTTCGAACATTTCGGAGACTTCATCGAGCAGGTCTTCGGTGAGGGCATCGCCGACCTCTTCATGCGGCCCTACAACTACAAGGTATGGGCCTATCCGCCCCCGATGATGGATGCCGGGTGGATCGCCGATCGGGTGTCGGTGCCCGACCCGGTCCGCGTGGTCCGCAATCTCGCCCTGGGGACCGACGACTGCGCCTGGGGACCGAACAACATGTTCCGGTTCCCGCGCCACGGGGGCACCGGCGCGATCTGGCGCGCCATGGCCGCGCGGCTGCCGCAGGAGAGGATCCACACCGGCCGGGAAGTGGTATCGATCGACCCGGACAAACGAACCATCCGGTTGAACGATGGTTCGACCCAAGACTACGCCGCCTTGATCTCGACCATGCCGCTGGACCTCTTGACCCAGGCGACGGGCCGAAGCGCGTGGTCCGAAGCCGCCTCCGAGTTGCTCTACAGCTCCACCTACATCGTGGGCATCGGGCTGAAGGGCAGCACGCCAGAGCATCTGCGCACCAAGTGCTGGATGTACTTCCCCGAGGCGAACTGCCCATTCTACCGCGTCACGCACTTCAGCTTATACAGCCCCAACAACGTGGATGACATCGAGCAGCACTGGTCCTTGATGTGCGAGGTCTCCGAGTCTCCGGAGAAGCCGGTACGGGGCGACCGTGTGGTCGAGGATACGGTAAACGGCCTGGTGGCTGCGGGTCTGATCGAGAGTCCCCAGGAAGTCGTTCACAGCTGGTCCTACCGTGTGGAGCGGAGCTACCCCATTCCTTCGAAGCGCCGCGATGCGACCTTGAACCGTCTGTTGCCCGAACTCTATGAGCACGACATCCTCTCGCGCGGCCGCTTCGGCGCCTGGCGTTACGAGGTTGGCAACATGGACCACTCCTTCATGCAAGGGTTCGAGGCCGCCAGCCACCTGATCGGCGGCAATGCCGAACTCACGCTCTGGCATCCCGAGGTGGTCAATGCTCCGCATCCGGTGCTCGGCTGGGGCCGGGTGCGCTAGCGCCGCCGTAGCCCCTCCCCGACCAAGGCCGATCCCAGCCCCATTCGTTGGAAGCCGACCTCGGTATGCATCGGTTCGAGCAGCCCCACCTTCGTGACCGGATCCATCCAGAGCAAATAGCTCCGATCGTATCCGCCCTTGTCCTGGGTCGAACTCTTATCAGCGTCCCCCTTGCCCGACGCCAAGGCATACCTCAGTCCACCTTCTCGGGAGAGGCCCCCTTCGAGGGTGCTCCAGGTGAGGAGCTTCCGGTCGAGGGTTCACCCGGAGAGGAGGCTCCCGCACGCCACCGCCAGCGCGTGGCCCGCTCGGACTCCCACGAGAACATGACCGCCGCCGTTGCCACAATGCCCAGCCCGCCGAGCACGCTGAGCAGATCCGGGACCTCGCCCCATAGCAACCACCCCAGCCCAGCGGCGAACAGGATGCCGGTGTAGTTGTAGATCGAGACCTCCCCGGCGGGTGCGTGCCGGTAAGCCAAGGTCAAGCCGAATTGGCCCGCCGAGGCCGCCAGACCGATCAGCAGCAGATAGAACGCCTGCTCTGTCGTCGGCATGCGTACCCCCAGCGTGAGCAACGGCAGGGTGGCCAGAACCGACAGCAGGGAAAACTGAAAGATGATGGTGGCCGGTTCCTCGCGCTCCCTCAGGTACCTCAACAGGGTGTAGGCACCGCCCGAGGCGATCGCGGAAATCAATCCGGCCACGGCCGGAAGGATGGAGAGATCAAAGCGCGGTTTGACGATGAGCATGCCCGACGCAAAGGCGGCCGCCAGAGCAATCATCCGGGCCCGGCCGAGCCGTTCTCCCAGGAACGAGGCGGCGAACAGCGTGACGAAGAAGGGTGAGAGCTTGTTGAGCATCGTGGCATCGGCCAGGTAGAGGCCGCCGATGGCCACGAAGTAGGTGGCCACGCCCAGCAGCCCGAGGAGCGCGCGGGAGAGCAGGTGCTTGCGGTGTTGGGGTTTCCCGAGAAGGCCCTGCCGGCCGGCCTTGCGCGCCACCCAGGCGGCCACCAAGAGACTCACCAGGTTGCGGACCAGCACCTTCTGGAACAGGGGTAACTCGCCGGAGAGGCGCACGGCCGCGGCCATCACGGCGAAACTCAGCGTGGAGAAGAGCATCCACGCTACGGCTTTGGACTTGTGATCTGCCATAAGGAAACTGGGGCCGATTCGCGCGTCTACCGCGCGCGCGTCTACTACGCGCGCGCGCCCACCGCTCGTGCGTCCACCGCTCGTGCGCAGCGAGGTCAGCACACCAGCGCTCGCGAGGTTCGCCCGACAGTCTAGAGAATGCATGTGGATCGGCGCGAGCTTTCTCTTGCGATCGGGCACGCACCCGGCTTGCGCCCCACGCTGGATACCCGCTACCTTTCATCGAGAAGACAATCCACCGGAACCGAGGCGGAGAATGCCAGGAAGGCACGACGGGATGAAGCGATTCAGTGCGCGGAAGCTGGCTTGGGCAGGCGGGCGGCGGCGGCCGCCGGTCCGGCCGCTGGTTCTGTCGCTGGTCTCGCTGTTGGTCCTGCTTCTGGCCCTGCTCCTGACCCATGGCTGCGGGGTGCCGCCCCGTGACGGTGGCCTGCCGTCCCGCGTGGCCGAGCCACAGCTACTGCCGGGCACGCCCGAGCGGTGGACACCGGTTCGCTTGGGCTTGACGGGCCCGGTCGATCCGCGCCATGCGCCGGTGCCGACCAACGACGCCGAGCGCGTTTTCTTTCGCCAGCTCTACGAGAACCTGGTACGCATCGACACCGCCGGCCAGATGTGGCCCGCCTTGGCGGTCGAGTGGCGCCGGGAAGATGCGCGCACCTGGGTGTTCCAACTCCGTCCCGAGGCCACCTTCTGGGATGGCTCGCCGGTACGGTCCCATGATGTCCGCTCCGCCTGGGTCAGCGGGCACGCGCGGGCACTCGCCTCGGGCAGGCACCATCCGTGGGATTGGATCGAGTCGATTCCGTGGCCTGAAGAGGATGACATCCGAACGCTTCGGGTGACCCTGTCCACCGAGGTCGAGACGCTCCCGGCAATCTTCGCCCATCCCGCCCTGGCCGTGGCCAAGCCCGTCCCGGGCGAGACCTTTCCGCTGGGCAGCGGTCCCTATCGGCCGGATGTGGATGACGGTCTCCGGCTTGTCTCGGCCCGGCAAAGCCGCGTTTCCTCATTCTGGCCGGGTGGCTCGCTCGAGAAGATGTGTGCCGTGGATGTCATCACGACCGCCGCCGGCGACGATCCCCGGGATCTGCTTCATGCGGGGGTCGATGTGCTGGTGTCTCGCCAGCGGAATGTGCACACGCTGGCCTCGGAACTGGCCGCCTACACCAGCGTGCCCTTGCCCTGGGACCGCCTCTATGTCTTCCTGTCGCCCGAGCTGTGTCCGGATGCCCTTCTGCGCAGCGAAGATCCGTTGAGCCGGGGCAGCCTGCGGAGCGCGCCCGGCTTCTCCCTGCCCCTACGCGCGGAGCTGGCCGGAGAGGTGATGATCTCCGACGCCCGTCCCGCGCCCGACCTGGAGTGGGTGGCCGGCGACACGCTCTACGACTGGGCGGACGATGCGGCCCGGCGCCGCTTGAGCCGCCCCGGAGGAGCCGGTACGCCGCCGCGCGTCTACTGGGAAGGGCATCGGCTTCCCTTCTGGAATGACGGACCGGTCACTGGGCTGGACGGCAGGCTGGACGGTTCCGAGGATGAGTTCGCGTCGCGGACGCTCGCGCCGCCCCGTGTCGTCTATCCGTCAGGCGATGCCGACGCGGCCCGGATTGCCGGACGGCTGGCGGTGCTTCTCAACTGGGATCGCGGCCGCTTGATCGACCGCTACGGGGAGACGGTCGCTTCGCTGCAGCATCGGTTGCGCCCCACGAAGACCGGGCCGGCGCCGATCGCCCCGGGCGTTGCCCCCGAGGCCTTCGCCGAACTGCTCGTCCGGGGTGATGAACTCGGCTACGTCTGCGCGATCGACCGCGACTACCACGGCGCATGGCATCACGATTGTGCGTTCGGGGTGGCCGCGGCCCGCCCGCATCTGATCGCGCGCCGCGGGCTCGTTCGACTGGGTCTCGATTGGGACGGCACGCCCCGGTTCTCCTCTGCCGGCTGGCGGACGGTTGATTAGTCGCCGCCCCGGTCCCCGTCACGGGCCTGTTCGGGCATCTCCTCGGGCAACAGCCCGGCCAACCGGTCGCGGTGCACCATCGCGCTCAGCATCTTGAGGCGGATGTAGTCACCATCGTAGAAGAAGTAGCCCTCGTGCTCACCCAGCCGCGAGCTGCGATTGCTGTCCTTGTCGAGGAACCAGTCGCGGCCGCCGAGTTCCAGATAGCCGACCAGATGAAAGCCGTGGTCATCGGTGGTGGTGCGGTTGTAGATGCGATACTCGCGGCTGGCCTGATCGATCCACTCCCCGGGGATGTCGAAGCTGGGGACGACGACGGCATCGTGCATACCGTCGACTCCGGGCTCGCTGGTGTCGCCGCCCAGCGCCGCGGTGTAGCCCTCCTGGAGAGCGGATTCGATCACCCGGTAGAAGTCCTCCAGGGGCAAGTTGAGGTAGTCGTTCCGGCGGCGCCAGTTATCGTGCACATCCAAGATCATCCAGGTGCCGAAGGGCTCGCGAAGCGTGGAGCAGATCTCGATGTAGTCGTCCATATCGAGCGAGAGGACCTCATCGCGAAACGCCTCGGGCGTGTAGGTTCGACCGCGGTACTCGAAACGCTCGGGGGCCGGGCCCAAGTACTCGTCGAGGATCATGCGGACGTAGGCGATCACCTTCTCCTCGAACCAGAAGTCGTTCTCCTTCACCCAGCGCAGATAGCTGTGGATCTCCTTGGTCATCAGGCTGTGATCATGCCGGCCGTCTTCGCGAAGGATGCCCGGATAGGCCTCCAGCGGCACCGCGCCATATTGCCGGTAGACCTCGCGCGTGCCGTGAAACTGCGACCCGGGACCGAGATTGGAGTGACCGTACTCGCGCACGTACCGGCGTGCTTTCTCGACCCACTCCCAGTAGACGGTCCACATTTCCGAGAGCTTCACCTGCTCGCCGGTCAAGCGATGGACCTCCGATTCGAAAAAGGAGGTCGATCCGAATGCCCAGCAAGTACCGGTGGCGTACTGCGGCATGGGCGGGAAGTGGAAGGCGCTCGTGAACTGCTCGGGATCCGACGGCGTCTCGATCGCCGACCAGTCCAACCGCAAGCGCAGCCGCTCCTCCTCTTCCTTCTCGGCCTCCTCGGCGTAGCGGTCATCGATGATCTTGCGCAGCGAGTCGCGCTCGGCCAGAAGCGCTTCGCGCTCTTCGCGGAGCTCATCGAGCACCGGGTAGTCGTACTCGGGTTCGTACAGAGGTGTATCGGACGGACGTTCGGCGCCGGCGTTTGCCCTCGCGTGCAGGGAGGCAGCGTCGGCGGTTCCGGCATGCACCGTTCCGGCATGCACCGATCCGGTATGCACCAATCCGGCATGAACGGATGTGGCCGGGTGCGCCGGGGGAGTAAGGAGACCGGCCAGGATCAAGCCGGAAGTGATGACCGGAGAAAGGCGGATGGCCGGTAGCAGCAGATGGGACATGATGGTCCTCCAGATTCGGGGGCGGTCTTTGCGCGAGAGCCGCTCATGGATGGCTCCGAGCGGGATAGTAGCGGTCTTCCCGGTGCGCGAAAAGCCCCGCCTGGGGAGTCCCACCTGGAGAGCGGCGCTTGGGGAGTGGCGCTTGGGGAGCAGCCGTGCGGGCGCCAAGGGGCACGCTTGCGCCCCGAGGGCCAATCCCGCTACCTTCCGGTAGGGGTCGCCGCCGTGCGCACGAGGTAGCCGATGGGAACAGGCATGAACAGGACCGGACGGATGCATCCGCCGAGGATCGGGCTGGAGAGCTGCGGCCGTCGTGCCCTCACCCGCTGTCATTCGTCACGCGCCGACCGGGCAGGCCGGCCATGACGCTCCGCCTACGGATCCTGGCCGGCGCCGCGCTGCTGGTCCTACTGCCGCTGGCCTTGCTCGGACAGCTCGTGAGCCAGTGGATCGAAGGACGTTTCACCCGGCAGTATCACGATCGCATTCAGGGTCTCGTCGAGGTGGTTGCCGAGGATGTGGCCGCCCGGGACCGATTCGTGGCCGACCGTCTGGCCGCGCTGCGGACCGAGCTGCTCGACGACAACCGGTTCAGGGTGGGCCTGGAGGGCGCCGATCCGGCCGCCGCCGAGGCCTTGCGCGATCGGGCAGTGCGGTCGATGCATCTGCTCGGTCTGGACATGCTGCAGTTCCAAATCCCCGATGGCGAGATCCTGAGCTGTGGCCACTTCTGGAACATGTACGGGTCACGCCAGGAACGTCTCGTGCCCTTGCTGCGCACGGTCGAAGGTCCGGGGGTGATGGGCGTCCTCGCGGAAGCGCCGCGTCAGGAGGGAAGCTTCCTCGCGCAGGTCCGCCTGGACTCGCTGCGGATTGGGGCACACACGCTGTATTTGATCGGAGGCATCGAGTTTGGGCCGACGTACGTGCACAGCGTGACGCGCGATCCCGATCTCATGATTCGTCTTCGTTTACCCGAAGGGCTCCTATCTGGCCGGGAGATGGGTGAGCTCGAAGGATTCACGGGGGAGCCCGCCTCTGGTGACGCCCGAGACGGTCGCGCCGGCGCGCCGGCCATCGTGCGATCTCTCGAGCTTCCGCTCCTGGTGCAGATGGCCGACACCTATCGCCCCACCTCCTGCGCCATCGAGCTGCGCTATCCGCTCGCGCCCCTCGAGCAGCTTCTGGGGGGATTCCGGCAGTGGCTTCTGATCATCATGGCCGTGCTCGCCTTGGGAAGCTTGCTTCTGGCCGTGTGGCTTTCGCGCCAGATCAGCCGCCCGCTGGCCGACCTGGCCGAGCAGACCCGCGGGATCGACCTGGAGACGCTCGATACCCGCTTCGCCAGCCGCCGCGACGACGAGGTGGGTCTTCTGACCCGCGTCTTGGACCAGATGATGTCGCGTCTGCGTTCGGGCGCCCAGCGCCTGCGCGAGGTGGAACGGCGCGCCACGCTGGGCGAGATGGCGCGCCAGGTCAATCACGACATCAAGAACGGCTTGATCCCGATTCGCAACGTCCTACGCCACTTGACCGATCTGCTGGGCACCGATCCCGCGCAGGTCCCGCGCGTGCTCTCGGAGCGCCGCGCGGTGCTCGAAGCCAGCATCGCCTACTTGGAGGATCTGGCTGCCAACTACGCGCGCATCTCCACGCGTCCCGGCCGCCGCCGATGCCGCTGCAACGAGGTCATCGAGCAGGCCGCCCTTTCGATGGGCGCGGCGCCTCGGGTGAAGGTGGATCTCGACCTGGATCCGCGGGTGGGAGAGATCGCGGTCGATCCGGTCGCGCTGCGCCGCATCACCGAGAATCTGATGCGCAATGCCGCCGAGAGCCTCCGTGGGCAGCCTGGAGACATCCGCGTCGTGACGCGGCCGCAGGAAGGGGAATCGGGCGAACCGGGAGTCCTCATCGAGGTACGAGATGAGGGGCCCGGTATTCCCGAGGATGTCCTGTCCAGGATCTTCGATGACTTCTTCACGACCAAGCCTGAGGGCAGCGGCCTGGGTCTCTCGATCGTGCGGCGGTTGGTCTCTGACTTCGATGGGACCATCCATGCGGAGAACCTGCCGGGCCGAGGAGCGTGTTTCCGGATCTGGCTGCCCCGCGACCAAGGAGTGGGTGAATGAGCCTCATTCTCATCGTGGATGACATTCCGGCGTTCTGCGAGCAGTACGCCTACGATCTGAAGCGGCTGGGTGGGTACGACACCGTCACGGCGACCAGCGGTGAGCGGGCCCTCGCGATCCTGCGCGAACGGCCGGTCGACGGCATGATCTTGGACTTGGAGATGCCCGGCATGGACGGCTTCGCGCTGCTGAAGCGGCTGCGTCAGGAGGAGCACGCCCCTCCGGTCATCGTCTATACCGGTACGGGCAACTATGAACGCTGCGTGCGGGCGATCAAGCTGGGAGCCTACAGCTTCATTGACAAGGCCGAGCCCATGGAGCGGGTGATCCGCGAGATCGAGAATGCTCTCGAAGCCCACGAGCTGGCCCAGGAGAATCGCGACCTCCGCCGGCGCCTGGGGGCCGGCCGGCTCCTCGGAGAGAGTACGGCCATGCGGGCTCTCCACGAACAGATCCGCCGCCTGGCGCCGTTGCCGGCCCCGGTACTGATCGTGGGCGAGAGCGGTTCCGGCAAGGAACTCGTGGCGCGCGAGGTGCATCGCCAGAGCGGGCGGGCACAGAAGAAGTTCCTGCCGGTCAACTGCGCCGCGTTGCCCAGAGACTTGATCGAGAGCCAGCTCTTCGGTCACGAGGCCGGCGCATTCACCGGGGCCACGCGCACCGTGCGCGGGGCCTTCGAGACGGTCAGCGACGGAACACTCTTCCTCGACGAGATCGGCGAGCTGCCCGCGGCGGCGCAGGCGAAGCTGCTGCGCGTGCTGGAGGAGAAGAAGGTACTGCGTGTGGGTGGAACCCAGCAGATCGAGGTTGCCACGCGCATCGTGGCGGCCACGCATCGCGACCTGGCGCGGGACACCGAAGAGGGGCGGTTCCGGTCGGACCTCTTCTACCGCATCAACATCCATGTGGTGTCCGTGCCCCCGCTACGCGAGCGGCTCGAGGACGTGCCGCTCTTGGCCGAGCACTTTCTGGCGCGGATTTGTGAGGAGTACGGAAGGCGTCCCAAGCGGTTCGCCGAAGAGGTCGTGACCCGGCTGCAGGCCTACGACTGGCGGCGCAACAACGTGCGGGAGCTGCGCAATGCCATCGCCCGGATGGTGACGGTGTGCGATGAGGACCTGATCACACCGGAACACGTGCCGCTGGAGCTGGCCACGGTGGCGACGGCGGACCCGGTGGATGGAGCCGGCTCGGCAGGGTCGTCGGTAGCGTCCGCGGAGATGGCCGGGGGCTCGCTGAAGGACCGTCGACTGGCGGCCGAACGGGCGATTCTCCTCGAAGCGTTGGCAAACAACGACTGGCAGATCACACGCACCGCCAGGGCGCTGGGACTGGCGGATCATTCGAGCTTGCTCAAGATCATGCGCCGGCACGGGATCAAGCGTTCCTGAGAACCAGCTTGCTCACCTGGGCCGATCAAGGCACTCGCCGACCGCGCGCAGGGCCCGTTGCGGCCCGCTGCGGCCTCCCATGCCGACCGCACCGTGAAGGTGGCCGATTCTCACCATCTCGTCCGCGAGCCCCCCGGCCGCATACCCGAACCGCTCCCCAATGCCTACCTGAAAATGGCGCAAAGCATCGTTTTTTCCTAAAGCCCGGGCCGCATCCTCCCGAGACATAGGAGCGGAACCGTCCGCAGGACTTCCTGTCGGGTTCCAGTTTCTGGCCAGGCCCGCAGGGCCGAGCGCATCACGAGGAAGCAGGACGGGACGACCCGCCAAGACTTCACCACGACGTTTTGCCAGACGAGTACAACGCTGGTTATGCGCCACCCAACGCATGACACGGGAAGCCCGTAGCGGTTGTTCTCGTCCATAGACGCTTCCTCAGGGAAGACTGCTACGCTGACGGGTTCTAGCGGATGGGTGCGGACAGGACTTCCTGAATGCGCCTTTCCATTGGTGCCGGCGCAAACTGGCCAACACCGGGCGAGAGAGCGGGTCCGTGATCTCCCACTCCGCGCCACAAGCGGAGAACGACTCGCCCGCTCGGTGGGAATGCGCGCGGCACCGCGCCTGCGGTGGGGGCTACTCAGGCGATCATCGGAAGAAGTAGGTTCAGCTGCTGCCCATCGGCGATCTGGACTTCTTCGGTGTTCGAACTGAGCGGCCCCGCCGCGAGTGCGCAGATCGGATAGGCACCCTCCGCCCCGGCCCATTCTCGCCGCTATCAGGTTAACTCCCCCCGCGCTCCCCCGGGGGAAATCCCCGATTCATAGCCGGGGACTGACACGCCTTGTTCTGCATGATCGGCGTGATTACCCTTTCTGGAAGCACATGGCGAGCCGATCCTCGAGAGCCGTCAGCCTGGGGCGGGGTGCCAGCGGGATCGTGCATCCGGTGCGGGGCTTGACGCCATGCTCGCCTGTCTGGCTCAATAGAATCCAAGCTGTGGACGGTGCCGTTGATTGACGTGTTTGGCGAAGACGGTGGACCCGGTCAGCGTTTGTCTCACCCGAGGAGGTTCTTGTCATGAACAAGAGGGACGATGCGCAGAACGAACAGCTCGGGTCACGCCAAAGACAAGAAGGGCTTACCACCCAGGACACTGCACCGGCAGACGAGGTCCGCCCGATTGCATTTCTAGGGGCTTCGGCCGGTGGGCTCGAAGCGCTGCAGCAGTTCTTCGCCAAGATGCCCCCTGATAGTGGCATCGCCTTTCTCGTTGTCACGCACACGAAGCCCAAGCGCGACAGCATGCTGGCTGAGTTGCTGTCGAAGGTCACCTCGATGCCCGTCCTCGACGGCGAGGATGGAACCCCTCTGCGACCGAACCAGGTGGTGGTGGGCAAGGACACGCTACTGAGTGTGGACGAAGGTGTCTTGCGGAGTGTGGAGACGGATGAAGAGGACGCCGGGACCCACCCTGCCGCTGGGGTACACCATGCCATCGACCGTCTGTTTCGGGCATTGGCCGAGGATCAACGCGAGCGTGCCGTGGGCATCGTGCTTTCCGGATCGGGCAATGACGGCACCCTGGGGCTCCGCGCCATCAAGGCCTGCGGAGGCATGGCCATGGTCCAGGATCCGGAGACAGCGAAGCATCCCTCGATGCCCGAGAGCGCCAGGAAAACAGGCCTGGCCGATTACGTCTTGCCGGCCAGTGAACTCCCCGCGGCGCTGATGGAGTACTGCCGGGGACCATACTTGAAGCTCGGACGGCGTGACACTGCCCCGGAACTCCCCGATGGCGCGATGCACGCCATTCTGGTTCGGTTGCGCGGAGCCACCGGACACGATTTCACCTACTACAAGCGTAGTACGATGGCTCGTCGGATTCAGCGGCGCATGAGTGTCCATCGCATCGATGAGCCCGAGACCTATCTGCGCTATCTGCGTGAGGAGCCCCGGGAGGTGAACCTGCTTCTGCAGGAACTGCTGATCAGCGTCACCCGTTTCTTTCGCGATCCGGAAGCCTTCGAGGCGCTGGCAACGAAGGCCATTCCGGAGCTGCTGCAACATCGCCGTGAAGGCCACACCGTTCGAATCTGGGTCCCGGGATGCGCGACGGGGGAGGAGGCCTACTCGATTGCCATCCTTCTCGATGAGCAAGTTCGCCAAGCCGACCGGCTGCATGAGATCCAGATCTTCGCCACCGACCTGGACCGCCACGCCATCGAAATCGCCCGCAAGGGTCTCTATCCGCAGGGTATTGCCAACGACGTCTCAGCGGAACGATTGCGGCGCTACTTCACACACGATGACGGTTCCTACCGCATCCACAAGAATATTCGCGACATGCTGGTCTTCGCGGTACAGAACGTGATCTCGGATCCGCCCTTCACCCGCATGGACCTGATCGTCTGTCGCAACCTCATGATCTATCTGACGAGTGCTGCGCAGCGGCGACTGCTGCCCCTGCTGCACTATGCTCTGTGCGCTGACGGCCTGCTCTTCCTGGGATCCTCCGAATCGGTGACCGGTGCGGAGGATCTGTTTGAACTGGTGGACAGCAAGTACAAGATCCTCCGGCGCCGGAAGACGAGCAAGGCGGTCTATCTACCCAGTATGGACAAGGTAAGACCGACTCGGGTGAGAGGGGACGATTCCACTGACGCCCAAGAGGGACTTGCGGTCGGAGGACAGCATCTGAACAGGACCGTCGAACGGTTGCTTCTCGAGCAGTTCGCACCGTGCAGTGTCGTTGTCGATGAACGCGACATCGTCGTGTATATGCACGGGTCGGCGGGCCTCTATTTCCAGCCAGAGCAAGGTCAGCCCCGCAACCGAGTCGTGGACATGGCTCGCGAGGGATTGCGAATGCCATTGGCTCAGGCGTTGCGGCAGGCGCGCGAGACGGGAGAGCAGGTGGTTCAATTCGGCCTCCGCGTACGCACCAACGGGAAGACCATACCGCTCGATCTCACTGTGAGCCAATTGAAGAGCCCCAAGTCCCTGCGCGGTCTTCTGCTGGTGACGCTGCGTCCCTCGCAAGACACACCCATCGCGGCCCCTACCGCGCCCAATTCGCAACCGGATACAGGGAGCATGGATCGCGATGATCTCGCGCACGAGTTGCAGTACACCCGGGAGACCCTGCAGACGACCATCGAAGAACTCGAGACATCCAACGAGGAGCTTCGCAGCAGCAACGAAGAGCTGCAGTCGACCAATGAGGAACTGCAGAGCGCCAATGAAGAGCTCGAGACCTCCCGTGAAGAGATGCAATCGCTGAATGAGGAACTCAACACGGTCAATGCCGAACTCGCTTCGAAGGTCGATGCGCTGGCGCACGCCAACGACGACATGTCCAATCTGCTCAACAGCTTGCAGGTGGGAGCGATCTTCCTCGACACCGATCTGCGGGTGAAACGCTACACGAAGCAGGCCCGCCAGGTCATCCGCCTGATCGAGTCCGACATCGGCCGGCCGTTCACGGATCTCAAGATCACGCTGCGCTACGACAACCTGATGGAGGATTTGCGCAAGGTCGTGGACACCCTGGTGCCCATCGAGGCCGAAGTGCAGGATTCGGAAGACCGCTATTTCCTGGTGCGAATCGTCCCGTATCGGACGGGCGAGAATGTCATTGATGGGGTCGTGGTCACGGTCGTCGACATCGACCGCGCGAAGCGGCACGAGCTGAGTGCGCGCGAGCGCAGGCTCTTCGAGGATATGGTGCGAACCGTGCGCCAGCCCCTGGTGGTGCTGGATCACCAGCTGCAGGTGGTGCAGGCGAATCAAGCCTTCTGTGAAGCCTTCGAGACCGACATCGAATGCAGTGCAGATAAGCCCTTCCATGAGTTCGGCGATGGACAGTGGGACATCCCGGAGTTGCGCCAGCGTCTGAAGACGGTCCTGACGACACAGGAGATGGTGAGTGACTTTGCCGTGGAGCGCCAGTTTCCGCGGATCGGCTTCCGGAGGTTTCTGCTCAATGCGAGGCGCCTGGAGAGTAGCCAAGGGGGCCCGGCCATGCTCTTGCTGGCCATCGAAGAAGATACGAAGGAGACAACATGACGAAGTCGGCATCAGAGGAGTCTCGGGACAGATGGGCGGGCTTGCGAGCCCGAGCGCTCGAACGGGTGGACGCCGGTTCCGTGGATGCATCCAAGCTACGGCCGAGCCAACTCGAAGGTCTGGTTCAGGAGCTGGAAATCCAGCAAGCCGAGCTGGAGGTGCAGAACGAGGAGCTGCGCAGAACGCAAATGCAACTGGCCGAGGCACGTGATCGATATGCCGAACTCTACGAACGCGCACCGGTTGGCTATTTCATTCTGGATGCGCATGGAACGATCCAGCGCGTGAATCTCGCCGCTACAATCCTATTTGGAGAGGAACGGGACCATCTACTGGGTACGCGCATCGAGAAGCTGGTGACCCGCTCCGACCAGGATGCCTGCTATACGAGGATGCGTGAGGCGGCGGCTACACAAACCCGCCGGAGCTGTGAATTGCGTTTTCGTGGATCGGACGATACGACGTTCTGGGGGTTGGTCGAGATCGAGGGCACCCGGGACCAGGCAACCGGCACGGATGCGGCACTTCGGGTGACGGTTCTGGATGTGACGGCTCGGCGGCGGACGCAGGAAGCGCTGGAGTCCTTGAATGAGAAGCTCGAACAGCGGGTGACCGAGCGAACCGCCGAGGTGCAAGAGCAGGCCACGCAGCTGCGAGCGCTGGCCAGCCAGATCGATCGGCTGGAGCAACGCGAACGCTTGCGCCTGTCGACGGTGCTCCACGAGCACGTGCAGCAACTGCTGGTCGCCGCGCGCATGCAGCTGGATGGCATGAGAGGACAGGATGACGCGGCCGAACTCCAAGAGCCCCGGAAAGCGGTGGATGCGATTCTGGCCGAAGCGCTGGATGCCTCGCGCGGCCTGGCGGGGGACCTGAGCCCCCCGGTGCTGCGCGAGACCGGTTTGATCGGCGCCTTGCATTGGCTCGCGGGGCGAATGCAATTGACGGATCAGTTTCGGGTCGATCTGAACCTGGATGAGAATGCCGAACCGGCGGATCAGGATCTGCGGTGCATGCTGTTCGGCTGCGCGCGGGAGCTCTTGCTCAATGCCGCCAAACATGCCGGAGTCGAAGAGGCAACCGTGGCGCTGACGCGCGAAGCCGCCGGAATCAAGATCACCGTGGAGGACAAGGGCCGGGGTTTCGATCCGGACCTACTGCACAAACGCCGGTCGGTGGATCAGACCATGGGGCTCTTCAGCATTCAGGAGCGAATCTCCCACCTGGGTGGGCGCATGGACATTGACACCCGCGCCGGAGGCGGAACCAAGGTGACCCTCAGGGTTCCCGCCGCATAGGCGGTTGAAACGGAACGCCTGAGCCGCTAGGCCCCGAAGAACTCTCCAAGCCCCGGCGGCAACAGGCGCCGACGTGTCGAGATGCCCACCTGATCACGTGTCCTTGCGGACACGAGCCCGCCTCAGCCGCCGGCTGGATCCGGCGATGAGCCTGACTTTCAATTCCTTGTGTCACAACGACTTGGCCGGGATCCTTCCGCCCGCGCCGGTGCCGTCTCCGCTTCCGGCCCCCTTCTTGCCCCTCTCTCGGACGTGATCCGATGGGTCACCCATGATCATCGCGTATCGAGCCCTCCGGAAGAGGGCCATCAAGGCAAGGAGGAGGATGATGTATGCCAGAATCGATGCCAATCGGTCGAACCGTTCCCGGCGCGGGGTCCAACCAGTACCCTTCACCGCCACGCTCCTGGCTCTCCTGGGGGGGCTGCTCATGGCAGTGGGTCCGACCGGCTGCGGGACCGACGACTTCAACACCGTCCAGGAGCACGGCGACGACGGGGCCAGCTCCGGCGCTCAGACCGCGAACACGACCAGCCCAGTCGCGAGCGACGGTGGCGCCGTAGCGACGCAGTCTCAGCAGGCCGGCGTGATGGAGCCGGAACCGGGCCCGGGTGGCGTGTTGGGGTCGGATTCGGGCCCGGGTGATGTGACGGAGCCTGAACCGGACCCGAGTGATGTGTCTCGAGACGTTCGATCCCAGGATGTGTTGTCCTATGAAGAGGCCGAGGCGCTCTACCATCGGGGCGAGTACGATCAGGCCATCCGCGGCTTCGCCGCCTACGCCGAGCAGCACCCGGGCAGCGCGTGGGGGCAGTACATGCTGGGCCTTGCGCACTGGAAGCGCGGGGAGTACGTGGCGGGGGCCGAAGCCCTGCGCGAGGCCGCACGGCAGCGGCCGGACTTGACCAAGGCACACCTCAACCTCGCACGCGTCTGTCTCGATGCCCGGCGGCCGCAGGAAGCGCACGACGCGGCCCGGCGCGCCGTGGTGCTGGAACCGAGCAACGCGGATGCGCAGCGAGTGCTGGCCCGCGCGCTGCACAATCTCGGTCTGGCCGACCGGGCCCTCGAGGTCTACCAGCGAGTCCTATCCCTGCGGCCGGATGACGCCTGGGCGATGAACAACATGGGGCTGATTCTGATCGAGGAGGAGCGCTTCCTCGAGGCCGTCGGGCCCCTGGCGAAGGCCACCGCGTCCTCGCCCGAGCAGGCCGTCTTCCACAACAATCTCGGCGTGGCGCTGGAACGGTTGGGCCACCCGGACGAGGCGGCCGAGGCCTACCGGCAGACCCTGGCGATCGACAGCACCTACGTGCGGGCGGCGGTGAGCCTGGACCGGGTGTTGCCCCTGGCGGCGGCGTCGGATGCGCCCGCGTTCGATCTGGCGCGGCACATGGAGCGCTTCGAGCAGAAGGTGGCCGGCTGGCAGGCAGAGGCGATGCCGGCTGCGCGGGACGAGGAGGTTCCCGTAGCGCCCGCTGAGCCGACGACGGCGGCCGTGGAGCGCTGATAGGGTCGAACTGGAGTGCGGCCTGGCGGCGTTGCGCAACGTCGCAACGCCGCAGCGCCGCAGCGCCGTAGCGCCACAGCGCCGTAGCGCCGCAACGTCGGAAAGCCCTTCAATGAGGAAGCCGGCCGTGGCATCCTGAGGCCGAAGGAGCGGGCGACGCTCCTGCCGGTCCGGGATGCACCGGCCGGCTTCATTGCAGCCATTTGTTCGAGGGACATTGGGATGCGCATACCGGCACTGATCACGCTGGGCTCGTTCGTGATCTTGTCTCTGGCGACAGGATCGCTCTCATGCCGACCGGGAGGTGAAAGCGGCGTGCCCGGCCCGGCGGATGATGCCGCGATCGCCCGGGCCGCCGCTCGAGCGGATCCACACTACGATGAGGAGCTGCACACCCTGGCCCGGTGGATGACCGGCGCTTTCAGCAGCCAGGCACAGGCGGCCTCCGACACCACCTATTTCGACATCCGTCTCGAGATGTGGCCCGTGTGGCCTCAGCGGGATGACGGCGTTTGGCTGTATGTGGAGCAGGCGGTGGCAGGGCACGAGCAGGAGCCCTACCGGCAACGCGTCTATCACGTGGAGCGTCTGGACGAGAAGCATCTTCGTAGTGTCGTCTACACCCTGCCCGATCCGGACGCGGTCGTGGGCGCTTGGAAACGAGAGCGCCCACTGGCGACCTTGACGCCCGATGATCTGATTCTGCGCGAAGGCTGCGACATCGTGCTCCATCGCGCGGACCCGCTCTCTTTCGTGGGATCCACGCGTGGGCGCGCGTGCGGCAGCGACCTGAGGGGTGCGTCCTACGCCACCAGCGAGGTGACCGTGCATCCCGACCGGCTCGTGAGCTGGGATCGCGGCTTCGACGACGAAGGCCGGCAGGTCTGGGGCGCGGTGGCGGGCGGCTACGTGTTCGACAAGATGCATGGAGGAAGGCGATGAGCGAACCGCGACGTTTGCAGTTTACCGGCGGGACGGGAGAACCCTTGGCCGGCCGGTTGCACCTGCCCGAGGGACAGACCGTGGGCCATGCGCTCATCGCGCACTGCTTCACCTGCTCGAAGGACTACAAGTCGATGCGCCGGATCAGCGAGACGCTGGCCGAGCATGGCTTCGGCGCGCTCAGCTTCGATTTCACCGGTCTGGGGGAGAGCCGCGGAGATTTCGCTTCCACCACCTTCAGCTCCAACCTCGAGGACATCGAAGCAGCGGCCGCGTTCCTGAAGCAGCAAGCCGGTGAGGTGTCGCTCCTGGTGGGCCACAGTCTGGGTGGCGCCGCCGTGCTGGCCGCGGCCGAGCGGATACCGAGTGTGCGCGCGGTGGCCACGATTGCCGCGCCCAGCGACACCGAGCAACTTGCCCGCAAGCTCGACGATGCCCGGGGGCGCACAGCGCGAGGAGCCGCCGGTCCGGATGGCGATCGGGACGATACCGGTGACCAAAGCGCCGATCCGCCGAATCCGAACGGCCAGGACGCCTTCGAGGTGGAGATCGGTGGCCGGCGCATTCGCTTGGGTTCCGGATTGCTCGAGGATCTTCGCAAACAGAACCTCCATGAGAAGGTCTCGTCGCTGTCCGCGCCACTCATGATCTTCCATTCGCCGAGCGACCGGGTTGTCGACATCGCGCACGCGCGCAAGCTCTTCGAGCTGGCGCCCCATCCCAAGAGCTTCGTCTCGCTCGGGGAAGCCGATCACTTGCTGATCGATGAGGCCGAGGATGCGATCTGGGTGGGGCACATGCTGGCGGCGTGGGGCCGGCGGTACGTGTAGGCTGATCATGCACAAGCAGGGTTTCGAGGGCTCATCGTGACACGTAGGATTCTGGCCGGCAGAGCCACGAGTTCCTCTTCGAAGCGACCGGGAGCCGGCACCCGCACGGGGCTGCCGTTGTCGGTCGAGCGCAGCAGCGCCCGGCGCCTGCGCGCGACGGCCCTCATTTACGCAGCCGGCTTTCTCGTCATGGGGACCTGGGGACGTGTGACCGCCATCAACATGGGCCACCTCACCCCGGCAGATCTGATCAACCCGAATCTGTTCGCGGCGATCGGCTCGATCCTGCTGTCGCTGATCGTGGCCGCCCTGCTGCCGCGCCTGGACTCGAAGCCCACCCGCGTGTTGGATCTGGGTCTGATCTACATGGTGCTGGCCACCTTCGGGATCGCCTTCGAGACGCGGTTCGGTACGCTCTCGCACGTTGGACCGGCGATCCAGGCGCAGGTTCACGAGTGGGGCGTTCCGTACGGGGTGCCGTTCGAGTGTCTGTGGCTGTTGATCTACCCGGTCCTGGTGCCCAACAAGCCGGTCAAGATCTTGATCGCGTCCCAGCTCGCGGCGCTATCCGGGATCGGGGTGCTGGCGATCTCTCAAGCCAGCGGGCGGACCTCACCCGACCTCGATCTGGCGCGGATGTGGTTATCGTCTGACCTGTTCACCACCCATCTCACCGCGCTGATCGCGTTTGTGGTCAGCCGCATCATCTACTCGATGGGTCAGCAGATCCGGCGAGCCGAGGAGATCGGCCGCTACCGGCTCACCGAGAAGCTGGGAGAAGGCGGGATGGGCACGGTGTGGCGCGCCGAGCACCAGATGCTGGCGAGACCGGCTGCGGTGAAGCTCATCCGTCCGGATTCGGTGCATGGCGATGCTGCCACGATCTTGAAGCGTTTCCAGCGCGAGGCGCAGGCGACGGCGGCGCTGCAGTCGTTCCACACCATTACGATCTACGACTACGGCGTTGATGACGAGGGCACCTTCTACTACGTCATGGAGCTGCTCGACGGCCTGGATCTCGAGACGCTGGTGCGCAAGCACGGCCCCCAGCCCGATGGCAGGGTGATTCACTTCCTGAAGCAGGTGTGCGGCTCGCTGGCCGAGGCGCACCGGCGGGGCCTCGTTCATCGCGACATCAAGCCGGCCAACCTCTACACCTGCCGGATCGGCACCGAGGTCGACTACATCAAGGTGCTCGACTTCGGTCTCGTCCTCAGCACCGCAGGGCTTGGATTCGACGGGGGAGAGTCGACCCGGCTTACGCAGCAAGGAACCTTGACCGGAACACCGGCTTACCTGGCGCCGGAGATCCTGACCGGCGAGAGCCCTCTGGACGGCCGCGCCGATCTCTACGCCTTGGGGTGCGTGGCCTACTACCTGCTGACGGGGGTCACGGTCTTTGATGGACCCTCCGCCATGGCCGTGGCGGCCGATCACGTGAAGACGCCGCCCACGCCGCCGAAGCAGCGCAGTGAGATCGCACTGGCGGATAGCCTCGAAGAACTGGTCCTCGACTTGCTGAAGAAGGATCCGGGCGAGCGTCCGGCAACGGCCGAAGAGGTGGCGGCCCGGCTGGCACGTATCGAACCGTGCTGCCCCTGGACAGCGGCGGCCGCCCAGGAGTGGTGGCAGTTGCACCGTCCGGCGGCAGTCCGCGACGAATCCTTCTGCCGGACGTCTACGCCGGTAACGGGATCATCCATGTGATCGACGAGGTGGTGCTACCCTACGCACCCCAATCGATCCGGGCGGATCGAACCGCAGCTTCTGAGAACTGTGGACAGATAAGGGCCGCCGCGTCGATTGATGCCGGCGGCCCCGTCTCTTGCTCCGGCAGCGGTGGCGACGCATGCCAGGCGCCTCCTAGCCCTTCCGGTTCTCATCGGCGAGCATGCGTTTGAGGGCGTCGCGCTCCTTCTCTCCCGCGAACAGCGTCGCCCGGGTCGATACGAGGTCAGAGACGACATGGTCGAGCGGACGCATGTCGCGCGCGCGCTGCCGTTCGGAGATGTCCCCGATAAAGGTCCAGAGCTTCTCACGGATCTCGGCCGGCAGGGCGTGTTCCAGATACTCGAGCGCGTAGGTGCGCAGACGTTCCTCATCAAGAATGACCCCGTGGAACGCCGCGCGGACCGGCTCGGGATCCAGCACCAGGGTGAGCATCCGAAAGGTGTGCTCCAGACTGGTGAGCCCTCGGGTGTCCACCCGCTGAACCACGAGTTCGTCGTCGGCCTCCTGGCCGTCGAGCAACCTCTGCAACTCCCAGATCGGCCGGTCCCGATGCACTTCGGCGGCGATGGCCTTCCAGACCAGGGGACGCCAGGCCCGCCGGGAAACCGGAAGCCCGAGCTTGCGACGTCGCACGAGCGCGACCGCGCAACGATAGCGCACCTCGAAGCGTTCGGCTCGCAGCGCATCGATGAGCGCGTCGTCGGCCTCCGGCCCACCGGTGCTGGCCAGCACGGCCGGAATCCGTCGCCGGATGACGAAGTCGGTCTCGGGACAGCACAGCGCCGCGGCCAAGAGCGGCACGGCCGGCTCGCCGATCTCTTGGAGGCCGGCGACGACCTGGTTGTACAGCTTGTCGCGGGCCAGCAGACGAATCACCGCCTCGATGTCTTCTGGCGAAACCTCCTCCTTCTCCCGCAGGAGCGACAGCGCGCGCAGCACCTCGGAGTCTTCCGGTGAGTGCAGCGCCTGGAGGATCTGTTGTTCGAGCGAGAGTTCCGCTGGAGCCCGTTCGCCCCTCGTGCCCTCGGCCTGGCCCTCGGCCTGGCCCGCGGCCGAGCCCACGGCCTGCCCGTCGCTGGGTCCGCCCGACCGCCGCTGTTTGCGCAGATCGGCCAGCTCCGCTAGCTCGGGGAGTCCGGTACTGGTCAAGAGGGCCTCGATGTCCATGCGGGAGAAACTGGCGCTGAGCAGATGCCGATTCTTGACCATCGCCCGGCTACTGCGCTCGGCTGCTTCCGCTTCCTCGTCCTGCAGGCGCGCCACGATCGTGCTGAAGTACTCCCGGCCCATCCGCTGACTCACGAGAATGAACAGTCCGGAGAGGATCATCACGAACAGGGCCAGATAGCGCGAGGGCAGTCCGGGCAGGGTGACCCACAAGAAAATGACCAGGGAACCGGCCCCTTCTCCCAGACTGTCGACCACCGAGTCGACGAAGGTCTTGGTGCGCCGTCGCAGCGCGGCGGGCAGGGGCACGTAGAGGAACTCGAGCAACTGGCGATGAATCGACTTGCGGAGGGAGTTGTCCCCGCCGCGCACCAGGACGGCCAAGACGATCCCGGGGGCGATCAAGAGCCCTCCCGCGCCCAGCAGGAGAAAGATCGGCAGGACGGTCAGGCTGGCCGCGATACCGGCAACCGCCATCAGGCGGGCGGCCAGCAAGAGCTGGATGAGAAGCGCCACGCCGCCGGTCCAGCCGTAGAAGGCGCCGAAGAAGCTGGTCAGGCTGGCCTGATCCGTGTAGCGCGCGCTGACGATTTCTTTGAACTGATAGTCCACGAGGGTCGAAGCCATCGTGGCGAGGAAGACGATCCAGGCGATCGTCCGCAGGTGCGGCGTGTTGTACACCAGCGAGAAGTTCTCCTTCATCGGCCGCTGGATCGTCGTGGTCGTGGTGGCCGATGCGGCCTCCTTCGAACCTGGCAGGAGCGATTGCAGGAGGACGTAGAGCAGCAGCAGGGCCACGAGCAGCGGCACGACGTAGAGCACATCGAGCTGGCGGGTGTACCAGCTCAGGGACACGCCCACGATCAGCGCCCCCACTGTGCCACCCGCGCCGATGATCCCATAGAGGCGCCGCGCGGCGCGGACGGTGAAGAACTCGGCGGCCACGATCCAGAAGCCGGACGTCACGAGAAGCGCGCTGAGTGCGGTCCAAAGGTAGAGGGCCACGACGCCCCACGCGGTGTCGCGGCCGATCCACAGCAGGAGCAGGAGGCCGATCGCGCTGATTCCGGCCACGGCGTACATGGCCCGGCAGGGATGAACCCGGGAAAGCACCTTCGAGAACCACGCCACCGCCGGCAGGCTGAGCAGCGCCGCCGCGCCGGTGATGTAGGGTAGGGTGGTGACGTCGAAGGTGGTCAAGTAGACCGCCTCGCGAAGGGCCCGCGCCACGACCATGTAGGAGACGACCAGAAACGCGCCGCTCAGCAGAAGCAGTAGGGTGCGGACCTCGTCGGGGCGGACGTCGAAACGATGCAGCAATCGGTCGGTGAAGCTCATGATGACGCTGTCCGGCCGGGGGCCGTGTCTCCCGTCCCCCGCGAAGGGATGATCCCGGCCGCGGGGACCGTTCGCGCGAACGCGCGTCCCTCGGCGGCACAATTGAAATCATCGGGGATCTCGCAGGTCAGTCCATGCAGCTCCCACCACTCCGCGGCGCGTGCGTGGCTCCAGGGCCGGGGCCAGCTGATGGCCTCGAGCTCGGTCATGATCTCCGCCGTTCTCTGATAGCGGTCGCCGGGATCCTTGGCGAGACACTTCATGACCAGGGCATCCAGTTCCGGCGGGATGGGGAGCTCGGACATCTTCGACGGCGGGACGGGATCGGTCTTCACGTGGTCGACGATGACCCTCAGGCTCGACTCGGACACGAACGGCGGTTGCCCGGTGAGCATCCAGTAGATTACGCCGCCCAGATTGTAGATGTCGGAGCGGGTGTCGATCGTATCGCTTCCATAGGCCGCCTCCGGCGCGATGAAGTCGGCGGTGCCGAAGATGACTCCGGTCTGCGTGAGGTGGGAGTCGAGGTCGGCGTTGGTTTGCTTGGCGAGACCGAAGTCGAGCACTTTGACGAAGTCGTAGAGCCCGCCGCGTTGCGTGAGAAAGACGTTCGATGGCTTGATGTCGCGGTGGATGATGCCGCGGGCGTGCGCCTCGCCCAGCGATCCGCACACGTGGGCGGCGATGAAGGCGGCGCGCTCGGGACAGAGGGGGCCAAAGCGCTGAACGATCGTGCGCAGGTCCATGCCCGTTAGATACTCCATGGCGTAGTAGAAGACGTTGTCCTCGGTGCGGCCGAAGTCGTAGATGTTGATCGTGTTCGGGTGCGTCAGGCTGGCCGAGAGGTGTACCTCGCGCTCGAAGCGGGCCAGCGCCTGGGGCGAGGGGCCCGCCTCCTCGGAGAGGACCTTGATGGCTGTCGGGCGGCAGATGATCGCGTGGCGCGCCAGATACACCGTGCCCATGCCGCCCTTGCCGAGCTTGCGCAGGATGTCGTAGTTCCCGAGCCGCTTGGCGTGATGGGCCGTCCTGCGGAGGGTGTACAGCGTTCGGCTCGTCAGATCCGAGGCTCCCGCCAGAATCGTGATCGCCACCATGCCGGTCAGCAGAAACTGGCGGAAGGGGTGGATGCCGCCTGCCTGCATCCAGATCGCCCGCGTGGCCGGGACGTGATGGAAGGCGATCACCTGCATGGCGGCGAAGGTGACCAGCGCAATCACGCCCAGGGTGCACTGGAAGCGTCCCGGCCAGGGGATGAAAGCCGCTGGCAAGAACAGGAGCAAGCTGATCGTGAAGAAGTCGATCGTGGTGGGTGCCAGCAAGACGTCGGCCACGATGCCGATGACCAGGTTGAGTCCCACCAAGACCGCGCCGCCGCAGCGCAGCCGGCGCACCGGCCATCGCCGCCGTCCCAGGTAGAAGACGACCAGGGCCAGGCCGAACGTTCCCACATGCCCGTAGTGCAGATCGAGGATCCAACCCGAGAGCGAGGCTTCGATGAGTTCGTCGGAGTTCACGATGACCCGGTGAAAGAGGACCATGATGACACTGATGGCCAGCCCCAAGATCGTGGTCATCATCAAACGCTGCCACAGGAAGTCCCGCTGGGCTTCCTCGAAAGAAATCCCAGCGGTGGTCGTGGGCTGGATCGGCTTGCCGATCTCGGGAATCGTGGCCATCGCAACTTTCCTTCATCGAGAACGCAGCCGCGGATCCGGTTGGCCTCGCTCGAGTTCCAAGGCCCGAGAGTAGGAGCCGCGGTGCCAGGCGTCAAGACGCCGGGGAGGGACGCTGGGGACCATGGCCGTTCGGTCAGTGGCTGGAGTTGGCTGCCTGGGGCGCCCATTCGCTAGGGCGGCGCTTTCGAAGCGACTGAAACAGTGCGTGGTGCTCACCAAAAACGCACCGGCCCGCGGTAGGATCGGCATTGCCTGCCTGAGGGGGGAGGACGTAGGATTCCCGGGTGCTCGCAAGTCTCATTTACTGGTATCCAGACCCTCGGAGGCGAACGCTCCGGAAGGGCCGGCCGGCTGACTCACGTCTTGGCGTGCCGCTCAGCGTGCCGCTCGGCATGCCGCTCAGCGTGCCGCTTGGCCTCCGCTGGGCGGTATTCGCGATGGTCTGGCTGGCGGTGTGCCTGCTGACAGCTTCGGCCGCCGCTTTGGAGGAGGCGTCTTCGCCGAAGAACACGTCCTCCCCCAGCTCGGCGCTGGAGGCCGCGAGCAGGCCTGAGCCGGATCTACCATCCTCTGATTCGGTTCCCCTTCCTGATGCCCAGCCGGCGGACACGACCGGCGTTGCCGGGCGCTGGAGCTACTGGGGGCTGATTCCACCCCCGGCCGACTCCACCACGGCGGTGTTCGAGCAGCCGCCCCGGCCCTCCTGGGCCACCGCCCTCCTGGTGCCGTACCGCATCGTGGCCCTACCGTTTTGGCTGGTGCGTCATGGCGCCGAGGAGGTGATCGTCTACGTCGACGAGAACGAATCGTTCAACTGGCTCAAGCGGTTGCTGCGTCCCCGGGAGGGCCCGTTCGGCGTGACGGTCGGCCTGCGGGCGGGAACCCACTCCGGGATCGGGGGCGGTGTGACGGCAACGCACAACCGCATGCTGGGCGGTGACCACCAGTTCAAGCTGCGCTGGCACTCGACGACGCGCGGCTCGCACAAGGTGAGCCTGGGGATGGCCTTCGACCGGTCTTCGGCGAACCGTTTCGAGTTCGGTGGCGGGTACCATGTCCGTCCCGATGCTCGCTTCTTCGGTGTCGGCTACGATACCGCCGATTCCAGCGAGGCCCACTACACCCAGGAGACCGCCTGGGTGGGGGGGGCCTACCGGCGAGTTCTGGGCAAGGCATTCACCGCCAAGTTCCAGGTCCTCTACTCCTCCGTCGGCGCCCGGGCCGAGAGTTACAGCCGGGACGACGAGGGTGACGATGAGGAGGATGAGGACGATGGCGAGAACGACGACGACATCTCCCTCGCCGGCTATGAGCCGCTTCCGTTCGGTTACCGCGACCGGTCGGCCGGATGGACCGTGAGCCTGGAGCTGATGCACGATACCACCCGCGAGGACGCGCGCCCCGAGTGCGGCGGTATCGAGCGGATCAAGATCTCCCGGTTCTGGGACCAGGGTGACTTCGGATATGCCAGCGCACGAGGTCTGGCGCACAACCCCCAGATCCGCTTCTGGTCGTTCCGTGCCGAGATCGAACGCTTCGTGCCCCTCTGGCACCGGAAGCGCGCGCTGGCGATGCGCGCCTACACGAACTGGCTGGAACCCGACAAGGGCACGATCATGCCCTTCCAGCGCCTTCTGACCAACGATGATCCGGACCTGTGGCGGGGCTACGACGACATGCGCTGGCGTGACCGGGGCCTGGTGGCCATGTCGATCGAGTACCGCTGGCCGCTGTGGAACAACATGTATGCCGACGGCCTCGGTACCGACCTCTATCTGTTCACCGACATTGGACAGGTCTTCGCCGAGTACGACCAGGTCGCCGCCGACCGGCTCACCCAATCCTACGGATTCGGTATCCGGCTTCTGACGAAGGCCGGTTTTCAGGGGCTCGTGGAACTAGGCTGGTCGGAGGAAGACACCCAGATTCGGATCAAGACCGGCCAGATCTTCCAGTTCCAGAAAGGAGGGCTGCTTCATGGTCGCGACCAGATCGCCCTCCGGTAGCCGGTCCGGGGCACATCGCGCTAGGCCGGTGGCATCCATGCCGCGGCCGGCGGTGCTCCCTGCGTCTACGGTGCTCCCCGCACCGACGGTCCTGCCTGTGCTCACCGTGCTCACCGTGCTTGCCGCGCTCACCGTGCTCGTTGCGTCCACCGCGTTCGCCGCGGCGGATGACCCGCTGCGCGATAAGCCGGTCATCTGGTACGAGGAAGGCCGCCTGCCCACACCGCCGCAAGAGGAGCGGGATCCCAATCTGCTGTGGGACATGATCCACGACTCCGTGGTGCTGCCGATCGGGCGCCACACGCGGCCCGATCGCCTGGTTCGCAGAATCGGCACGATCTTCGGCGGTGAGCACGTGCCGCCGGCCGTCAATGTCAACCCCCTGGACGAGGTGCCCAACTCGACCTGGTTCACGAACCGCATCGGCCTCTATCCCATGACGCCGGCGGAGGTCGAGCACGGGGCTCCTCCCGGCCGGGGCCCGGAGACGGAGGGACCGTGGACGGTCAAGAGCGCCAAGACGGAAGGGGTCTCGCCGGGCTTTGTGATCGAGGATCGGCGCGGCGACCGCTACTTGATCAAGTTCGATCCGCCCGGAGCCTTGGGGATGACGACCCGGGCCGGCGTGGTCAGTGCGCGCATTCTTCATGCGGCCGGCTACCACGTGCCCAATGACAACGTGGTGACCTTCCTGCCCGAGACGCTGCGCCTGGACGAGGACGTCCGGATCAAGCTCGAGGACGGCAGCAAGCGGCCCATGACCGTGGAGGATCTGGATCTCATTCTGGCCCGGGTCGACCCGCTGCCTGACGGCCGCTATCTCGCCATTGCCAGCCAGTACATCGCCGGACGTCCTGTGGGCTGCTACAGCTTCCACGGGCGGCGCGAGAGTGACCCCAACGATCGCATCGATCATCAACATCGCCGCGAGCAGCGCGGCCTGCGTGTCTTCGCCGCCTGGCTCAACCACTACGATACCAAACAGCACAACACCCTGGATGCCTATGTGCGACGTGAGGGGAGCGACAGCTACTACCTGCGTCACTACCTGATCGATTTCGCCAGTACCCTCGGTACCGGCGCCGCCGGCAACGTCCCGCGCTATGGGTGGGAGTACACGATCGATCTGCTGCCGGTCCTGGGGCGTACCTTCGCCCTCGGGTTGCACGAAGACCCGTGGCGCCGGCTGGCCGATCCCGAACCGGGAAGCGAGGTGGGCTACTGGGAGAGCGAACGATTCGATCCCCAGGATTTCAAGCCCATGCAGCCGAACAGTGCCTTCGCGAACATGACCCACCGCGATGCCTACTGGGCGGCGAAGATCGTCTCGGCATTTGCGGATGATCATCTGGCGGCCGCGGTCCGCGCGGCCGAGTACCGCGATCCGGCCGAAGAGGCCTATGTCATTCGCATCCTTCGCGAACGGCGGGATGCGATCGCGCGGGCCTATTTCGACAAGATCCCGCCGCTGGATTTCTTCGTCGTTTCGGGCGAGGACCTCTGTTTTCGTGACCTGGGTGTGGAGCGCGGTATCTACCCGGCGAGCGGAACGCGCTACCGGGCGCGGGTGCGGGGAGTGGATGCCGGGCGCCAGGGACCCGAGTGGCCGCCATGGCAGGAGCTTCCATTGCCCCGGATCGCCGTGGAAGCGCAGGACCTGCCGTTCTGGGCAGTCGAGGTGCAGGTGGATCACGGTGACGGATGGAGCCGCACAACCCGGGTCTACGTTTCGCAAGCTCGGGGCGAGGTGATCGCCCTCGAGCGGTAGGCCGCCGCGTGGCGGCTCGCGATCGAGTGACGGTAGTGCCGATGCGCGAGGTATGAGGGAACGGGACGATGAACGCACGATCAAGTCGCTGGTACGAACGGTTGATGAATGCCTTCGCCGAGGTCCATGCCGGCGAGGGCGCCACAGCTCTCTTGCTGATGCTGAACGTGTTCCTGCTGCTGGCGGCCTACTACATCATGAAGCCGGTACGCGAGGCATTGATCCTGGCCGGCGGTGGGGCTGAGCTGAAGGCTTACATGTCGGCGGGCCAGACCTTCCTGATGCTCTTCACCGTACCGCTCTATGCCCGGCTGGCGAGCCGGATGCCGCGCCGCAAGCTTCTCAACGCCGTCACCCTCTTCTTCGTGGGCTGCATCGGCGTCTTCTACCTTCTCGCACAAGCGGACGTGCC
>CAZZIF010000016.1:0-32292 GCA_964654025.1 uncultured bacterium | reverse complement strand
TCGAGTGCGTGTTTCGCGCCGCGAGCCATGAGGCACGCACCGTCGAACGCCTGCAACGCTCGATGCACTTGGAGCGCGTCCTCTATCTCAGTGCCGATCGCGGCGTGCCGGTCCGCGGAAGCAAGGGCGCCTCGGTTCACGTGCGCTCGGTGGTCAAGGCCCTGGTCGGACACGGCATCGATACGGTCATCGTGTCTTCACGCAAGGGGCCCGGGGACGGACCACAACCGGCCGCGCACCTGATCGAATCCGCCAGCCCCAAGGCAGTCAAAGCGCTCGTTCACCGGCGCGCAGAGCGTCTTGGCGGCGCCGCCTTGGAGAAGGCCATCCTGCGGCTGATCGACAACCTCTACATGTACCGTACCCTCCGCCGGCTCTTCGGCACCTGGAAACCGGATGCGATCTACGAGCGCTACGCGCTCACCGCGGTGGCCGGATCTCTGCTCGCCCGCCGTCTGGGCGTGCCACACATCCTGGAGGTCAACGCTCCCTTGGCCGAGGAGGAGTCCCGGTACCGGGGTCTGCGCTTCGGCGCGCTGGCGCGGGCCGCCGAGCGTTGGATCTGGCGCCGGGCCGACCGGTTGATCGTGGTCTCCGAGCAGTTGCGCGCCCAGGCCAGCAACGCGGGTGTGGCGGCCGATCGCATCCGCGTCATGCCCAACGCGATCGATCCGGACTGTTTCCATCCGGACCGTGAGGGAGACGAGCTGCGCCGCACCCTGAAACTCGACGGATCTTTCGTGATCGGCTTCAGCGGCACGCTCAAGCCGTGGCACGGGCTACATCATTTGCTGGCGGCCTCGGCCCTGGCGGGACAGGCCCTCGCCAGCGCCCACCTTCTGGTCATCGGCGACGGCCCCTGCCGCAAGGAGCTTCAGACGCAGGCAACCGAACTCGGACTGAGCGAGCGCATCACCTTCGTGGGCTCGGTGCCGCACGAACAGGTGGGCGCCTACCTCGCGGCCTGTGACGTGCTGGTTGCACCCTACGGACCCGTGGATCAGTTCTGGTTTTCCCCTCTCAAGGTAGCCGAGTACCTGGCTGTCGGACGGCCGGTGCTCGCCTCGCGGATCGGGCAGCTTGGGGAGAGGCTCGGAGGGTCCAGCGCCGTCACCCTCCTTCCGCCGGGTGACGAAACGGCATTGGCGGCCGAACTCGCTCACCTGGCGATGGATCCCGCCGCCCGTGACCGCATGGCACGAGCCGCACGCGACATGCCGGTCTGGACCTGGCATTGCCTGGTCGACCAGATCCTGCGCGATGCAGAGAAGCTACGCCGCCGGCGATGGGGGTGGAACCATGCCTGATGCCCGGCCCGCCGCCCAACCTACGCGCACGACCTCCCAACTGCTGCGCACGACCGCCCAACCTCTGCCCACGACCGATCGACCGCTCACTGTTGGCTACGTGCTCAAGATGTTCCCGCGCTTCTCGGAAACCTTCATTCTGAACGAAATCCTCGAGCTCGAACGCCGGGGGATCCGGGTCGTCGTCTTCTCGATGAAGGCTCCCGATGAGATCCTCTGCCAGCCGCGGGTCAAAGAGCTCGCCGCAACCCGGTTCGTGATCCCCCCCTTTGCGGGCCCGCAGCGCTGGCGCCATCTGGGGTGGCACGCGAAGCTCTGCATGCGACACCCTCTGCGCTATCTCTCGACTTACCGGTTTGCCCGCGCCCGCGGCACGAGGGCGGCGTGGGAGAAGTTCTTGGTAGCACCCTTCATCGTTGCGCATGCGAAACGCATGCGGGTCGAGCATTTCCATGCCCACTTCGCCAGTGGTCCGGCCCGCCAGGCCAAGCTGGCGTCGATGCTTTCGAGAATCCCCTTCAGTTTCACCGCACACGCGAAAGACCTCTACTGGAAGGGCCATAACCACGGCGACAACAACAAGCTCAAGAAGCGGGTACGCCTGGCCGCCTTCGTCGTCACCATCAGCGAGTACAACCGTCGCTTCATCGAGTCGTTGAACTTCACGGTGCCGCGCCGCCGTATCGTGACGATCTACAACGCGCTCGATCCGCGCCACTGGCCTTTCCTGCGCTCTGACGGCCGGTCTGTCGAAGCCCGGGGATCCAACGGATCCACGCCGTCAGGAGGCGATGCGGCGACCACTCCCCTGCTCTTGGCCGTCGGCCGCCTGGTCCCCAAGAAGGGGTTCGATGTGCTGATCGAGTCTTGTGCCCGGCTTCGGACGCAAGGTGTCCGGTTTCGATGTGTGATCGCCGGCGAGGGACCCGAGCGCTCGCGTCTCGAACGCCTCATCGCTGAGCGAGGCCTCGAGACGACGGTCTCGTTGCCCGGTTCGATCCCTCAAGACCAGCTCGTCGGACGCTACTACCGCGAGGCGACCGTGCTCGTTCAACCATCCGTCGTGGATGCCGATGGAGATCAGGACGGCATTCCGACCGTGATCCTGGAGGCGCTGGCGGTGGGACTGCCGGTGGTCGCCACGGATGTCTCGGGCATCCGCGAAGCCGTGTTGCCGGAGCGGACCGGGCTTCTCGTGACGGCGGGTGACGCGGAGGCTCTCACCAACGCCACCCGGCGCATCCTGACCGAGGACGATCTTGCCGCCCGCCTGGCCCGGCGCGGGCGGCAACTGTTCGAACACCGGTTCAATCTGCAGAACAACGCCAAGGTCTTGATCCATCTCATGAGGGTGTCCGCCCGCGGCGAGCCGCGCTGGTCGCTCATGAAGCTCGGCGAACGAGCCGGGGTCATCCCGCTGCCGGACACGGCGGGTGGCGCGCCCGATCAGGGCGCTCACGATCAGGACCCACCCGGGGGAGAACCCGAGCCCAACACGAGCGGTAGTACCCAGGAGCAGGACGCACCGGACAGAGCGTCTGAGCCGGCCGGGACATCCACCGCCGCGTTCCCCGCATCCGTCGCCGCACTCCCAGCATCCACCGCCGCACTCCCAGCATCCGCCGCCGCACTCCCAGCATCCGCCGCCGCGACCCAGGAGGTTCCCCATGACGCGGGAGCTCGAGTTTAGCCTCAAGCCGCTGACCGAGATGTGGCGCGAGGCCGTGCGTTTCACGGCCGTATTGCGCCGGTTCCGCTCCTATCTGGCCGCGCAGCGCCGCACCCTGATCCTGGCGGTGGCCGCGAGCGTGGGGTACACCCTCGCCACCTTGCTCGAACCGTGGACGATGCAGATCATCTTCGACGGCGTCATTTTGCAGGCCCCGGTCGTGATCTTCGGGCTCGACGTCAGTGGCTGGGTCTCCGGGGATCGGATGAAACTGCTGATGATCGGGGCGGGCGCGGTGCTGGTGCTGGCCGCGGCGCGCGGCCAGCTCTACTACAATCAGCGCGTCCTGACGGCCATGGCGGGTATCGATGTCGTGATGGCGATCCGCCGGAAGCTCTTCGAGCATCTCCAGTCGCTCTCGCTTCACTTCCACCACCGTTCGCGCACGGGCGACCTGATGATGCGCATGACCGGCGACATCGTCATGCTGCGCGAGATGGTCGTGGCGGCGCTCGTGACGATCTTCACACAGGGACTGGTGCTGATCAGCATCCTGGCGATCATGCTCTACCTGAACGTGCGCCTGACCTTGATCGCGGCCGCGGTCTGCCCCCTGCTGTTCTTGATCCTGTCGGTCTTTCGCCTCAGGCTGGTCGCGGCGGCGCGTAAGCAGCGCAAGCGCGAAGGGCAGCTGGCCTCGGCGGCGCATGAGGGCCTCGAGAGCGTCCACCTCGTTCAGGCCTACACGGCGGAGAAGCATGAGGCCGCCCGCTTCAAAGAACTCAACAAGCGCTCGTTGCGTTCGGGCGTGCGCGTCACCCGCGTGGAGGCTCAGCTCAACCGCGCGGTCCAGATCGCCCTGGCGGTGGGCATCTGTCTGTTTCTGTGGCTTGGAAGCCAGGACGTGATCGCCGGTCGCTTGACCCCGGGCCAGCTGCTGGTCTTCGTGGCCTACCTGCGCGGGCTCTACCGCCCGTTGCGGGACATCTCGAAGCTCACCCAACGCATGGCCAAGGCCTCCGCCTGCGGCGATCGCGTCATCGAGGTGTTGGATGAGGTTCCGAGGATCCAGGATCCACCCCGGCCCAAGGTCCTGAAACGTGTCACGGGGGAGATCTCCCTGCGCCGGGTCACCCTGCACTACCGGCCGGGCATCGCCACGCTGCGCGAGGTCGATCTGCATATCGGGCGCCGCGAGCACGTGGCGCTCGTCGGCCCCACCGGTTCTGGGAAAACCTCGATCTTGTCGCTGATTCCGCGCTTCTACGATCCGAGCGAGGGAGAAGTGTTGATCGACGGAATCAACGTGCGGGAGATCCGAGTGCGCTCGCTGCGCCGGCAGATCAGCCTGCTTCCTCAGAACGCCGTCGTCACCGGCGCGACGATCCGCGAGAACATCGCCTACGGTGCCATCGGGAGCAAGCGCGAGCAACCCGATGACGAGGCGATCCAGGAAGTCGCGAGGGCGGCCCACGCCGACGAGTTCATCCGCGCTCTGCCGAAAGGCTACGACACCGTGGTCGGTGAACGCGGGGCGACCCTCTCGGGCGGCCAGCGCCAGCGCATCGCGATCGCGCGGGCACTCCTGCGACGAGCGCCGATTCTCCTGCTCGATGAACCCACCACCGGACTGGATCCGATCTCGGGGCACGCCGTACTCGAGGCGCTGCGCACCCTGACCCGCAAGCGAACGACCCTGGTCGTCGCGCACCATCTGAGCACGATCCTGCAGACGGATCGTATCGTCTTCCTGGAGGCCGGGCGCATTGTCGAGGAAGGCTCACACGACGACCTGTTACGACGGGGCGATCGCTACGCCGCCTTCTTCGAAACCGAGTGGGGGGAGATGGCCTCGCGCATCGAACCCGCGACTCTCGGTCCGGCTGGAGACGGGCATGTCAGCCTCCCCCGGTGACAGACGTTCCGAACGCTTCGCCCGTACGAGGGAGCGGCTGCTCAATCCCACGAAAGCCCTCAGAGTGCTCGAGGCAACCGCCCGGCCCAGCGGGTGGCGCTTTGAGCAGATCCTCGGCATAGAGGTCGTCAAGCTGTGGCCGGCGCGGCGGCTCACGCTCCGCTTCGACGTGGTGGGTGGACGGGAGAACATCGCCCGGCACTCGGTCTACGGAAAGCTGTACCGCGGCCGGCGCGGCGAATCCGCTTTCGCGCGGCACCACTGGCTTCACCAGCACCTCCCCGACATGCTCGGCGTGCCCGTCCCACTGGGCTATCACCCACGCCGCCGCTTTCTGCTCATGACCGCGCTTTCCGGGGAAAGCCTGGAAAGACATCTCCGGCGTCCGGCTTCAGCGGGTGTGCTCGAGTCCACGCTGCAATGTTGCGGCCGGGCACTTGCGGCTTTCCACGGGCTCGTCCCACCAACTAAGCCGGAGTCAGGGACAGCCTGCGAGAAGCACGGCCCCGCAGAAGAGCGTGCCGTATTGGCCCAGGCCGCAGCCCGGGTCACAGCCGCGCCTTGGCAAGCCGAATTGCAGCATCGCTTCCATCGTCTTCGGGCCGAAGTCGATCTGCGTCTCTTGGCCATGGAGACCTCTGGTGTAAGCAGCGTGGCGCAGCCAGCCCTTCTGCATCGCGACTTGCATCCTGGCCAGATCCTCATCGGTCCCGGACGCGTTGGCCTCATCGATCTCGATGAGCTTTGTGCCGGCCCCGGCGAGCTTGATGTCGGCAACCTGCTGGCCCACCTCTTCCTTGAACCGAAAGAGGGCTCGGGCCCGCAGCCGGTAGCAAGCTGGGAATGGGGGCGCTCGATCCTGACCGGCTACGCCCAAACCCGATCGCTGGATCGGCAGATTGTCGCGACCTTCACGGCAGCCAGTCTGCTGCGACTGGCCTCCCTGGAGCGGCTAGCCTACCCGGAGCGGCTAGCCTACCCGGAGCGGCTAGCCTACCCGGAGCGGCTGACTTCCCCCGAGCCGCTGACTCACCGGGAGCGGCCGGCATGGCCGGCGCGGCTGGCCGGCCCTACGGTCCCCCCTAACGACGCCTCCTGGCAAAGGATGGCTCTCAGCCTACTGGGCGCCTGTGAAACGATGGTCGGGTGAGAGGCGGTTGTGGGGTGATTCGGTTCTGTTCCGGCGATATCGACGCGGCCCAAGAGACCGCATATGAGGATCGCCCCCCCACCACGCGGTGCGAACTCTGAGTAGTCCTGGCCGGCATCCCAGCAGAGGATCATGCGCCGCGCTTGGGGACTGGCCTGTGCCGACCCGCCCACGGCCGTCTTGACCTCGCCCGCCATCTTCCCGACACTGCCGCAAGCCCACCCTGTGGCCGATAGTAGGAACAGGTTCCTCTTCCACCCTCGCTTCGGGCCGTGGAAGGCGGAATCCTTCGTGAAGTGAACCGGTCGCCGCGGCCGGATCCAGCCGGACCAATCCGGACCAATCCGGACCAAGCCAGATCTGGACGGATCCGGTCGGAGCCGGCTGGATCCGGCCGGCAGACGAGGAAGATGACCATGTCGAGTTCCTTTGGCACCTTGTTCCGGGTGACGACATTTGGAGAATCCCACTGCGCCGGCGTGGGTGCGGTGCTGGACGGCTGCCCTGCCCGCCTCCCGCTCTCGGCTGCGGACATTCAACCCCAGCTCGACCGGCGGCGTCCCGGGCAGAGTGATCTGGCCACGCCCCGCCAGGAGGCAGATTGCGTGCAGATTCTCTCGGGTGTCGAGAATGGTCTCACCCTCGGCACGCCCATCGGGCTCTTCGTGCCGAACCGCAACCAGCGCCCGGGAGACTACCGAGCGATGAGCCAGATTCCCCGGCCATCCCACGCCGACTACACCTACCAGATGAAGTACGGCATCCGCGCGAGCAGCGGTGGCGGCCGCTCGAGCGCCCGCGAAACGATCGGCCGGGTGGCCTGCGGCGCCATCGCCGAGAAGCTGTTGCGCCGGCTCTATGGCATCGAGATCGTCGCCTGGGTGAGCGCGGTAGGCTCGGTCAGCGCGCCCGACCCCGACCTTGCCGGCATCGATCGCACGCAGGTCGATCGGGATCCAACTCGCTGTACAGATCCAGCCATGGCGGCGGCGATGCGTGCGCTGATCGAAGAGGTGCGCGATGCGCACGACTCGATCGGAGGCGTGGTGAGCTGCGTGTGCCGGAATGTGCCGCCCGGGTTGGGCGAGCCGGTCTTCGAGAAGCTGGAAGCGAAGCTCGCGCAGGCGATGCTGTCGATTCCCGCGACAAAAGGCTTCGAGATCGGTTCCGGTTTCACGGGAACCCGGATGCGCGGCTCGGAGCATAACGATCCCTTCGTGCCGCGCGGGGACACAGACAGCGAAGGCAGGGCTCCGTCGCCCGGCGCTGCCGTGGACGCTGCCGCCGGCGCTGCCGTGGACGCTGCCGCCGGCGCTGCCGTGGACGCTGCCGCCGGCGCTGCCGTGGGTGCTGCCGCGGATGCTGCCGTGGACGCCGCCGGGGGAAGAGCGATGCTGACCACCCGTACCAACCACAGCGGAGGCATCCAGGGCGGGATCTCGAACGGCGCCCCCATCACCATGCGCGTCGCTTTCAAGCCGCCGGCCACGATCGGGCTGCCGCAGGAGACCGTCGACTTCGAGGGCCGGCCGGTCACCCTCGAGGCGAAGGGTCGCCACGACCCCTGTGTGGTACCGCGCGCCGTGCCGATCGTCGAGAGCATGGCCGCCCTGGTCTTGGCGGACATGGCGCTGCGTCAGCATGCTTGCGTCACAGTACTGCGCAAGCAAGGGCATCGGGGAGATCCATCATGAGCGCCGAATTCGCCCAGTTGCGCGAGCGCATCGCCAACATCGACCGCGGGCTCTTGAGCCTGCTCGAAGAACGTTTGGAGCTGGCCGCCGAGGTCGGCCGTCTCAAGGCCGCCCAGAACCAGCCGATCGTCGTTCGACACGTCGAGCAGAACGTCCTGAAGCGCGCCCGCGATGCGGCCGAGCGTTGCGGCACCTCTCCCGAGGTCCTCGAGGCCGTCTTCGCCGCCATCATCCGGGCCTCGGTGGAACGTCAACATCGCGTGGGCGTTACCGAGCGAGTGCGTGAGGGCGGACGCGTTCTCATCCTGGGCGCCGCGGGAGGGATGGGTGGCTGGTTGCGATCCTTCCTGAGCAGTCTCGGCCACCGGCCGGTGGGCGTCGATCCGTCCTGGGCGGCGCTGGCGCCGGCCGAAGACCGTTTCGGGCGACTGGCCGATGTGCCCGACCCCGCCGAGCTGGCGGCAATCTTCGTCGCGACCCCGCTCGAGACGATGCCCGAGACGCTGCGCGAACTGGCCGCAACCGGTTTGCGCGCACCGGTCGTCGAGATCGCCTCGATCAAGAGCCACCTGGCCGAGCCCCTTGCCGAGCTGGAAGAGGCCGGGATGATGCCGCTCGCCCTGCATCCCATGTTCGGCCCCGGGAAGAACCCCTATGAACCGCTGACGATGGTGCACGCCGTGCGCAGCGACGAGGCCGGTGAGCGCGAACGGCTCGCCGAACTGCTCGCCCACCCCTATCTGGATCTGGTGAGCCTTCCGTTCGAGCAGCACGACCGGCTCATGGGATGGCTGCTGGGCCTGGCGCATCTGGGCGGCATGCTCTTCGGCGGAGCGCTCAGCCACTCCGGGCTGGATGCGGCCTCGATGGGGCGGATCGCTTCGACCACCTTTGCGCGGCAGGTAGCGACCGCCCAGTCGGTCCTGGGCGAGGATCCGGATCTCTACTTTGCCATTCAGCGCCTCAATCCCTTCCGCGGCGAGGTCTACGCGGCCCTGACCGGCACCCTCGGCGAGATCACCGGTGCCATCGAACGCGGCGACCGGGAGCTGTTCGCCGACTTCATGGCCCGGGCCGCCGGGGCGTTGCCGGAGGTGGCGGGCTGAGCAGGCATCGGCGGCGGTCCACGCCGAGCTACGGATTCAGTTCGCATAGGGTCTTCGGCTAGCCTGGAGAAGGCTTCGGTCAGCGACTCGCCCCTACGTCAAATCGACCAGCTCATCGACCGCCTGCAAGTATCCTTGCAGGCCCCGGCCCGAGATCTGCCGGCGGCAAGCGGCGGCAATCATCGAGTGATGACGGAAGGACTCCCGGGTCCCGATGTCGCTCAGGTGCACCTCGATCGCGGGCAATCCGGCGGCGGTCAGGGCATCCAGCAGCGCGATGCTGGTGTGGGTATAGGCGGCCGCGTTGATGATGATCGCCTCGGCGCGTTCGTGCGGTTCGCCGAAGGCCGCGGCCTGGATACGATCAACCAAGGCGCCCTCGTGGTTGCTCTGAAAGAAGACCGCCTCGGCGCCGCGGCGGTCAGCGTGCTCGGCGATGGCCGCATGCAGTTGATCGAGCGTCTGGTGCCCGTAGTGCTGCGGCTCGCGCGAGCCCAGAAGATTCAGGTTGGGCCCCTGGATGACGAGGATGCGCATCATGCTCCCTTCCACTCGCGGGTGGCCTCGGCCGCTCGGAGAATCTCCTGGTCGGTGACATCCTCCACAACCTCGCACGTGCCGACCTCGAGCGGCAACACGTAGCGCAGCCGGCCGGCGCGCTTCTTCTTGTCCAGATGCAGGCTCTGCAGGAAGACCTTCGGATCGAACCGCGGCGCCACGACCGGCAACCCACAAGCGCGCAGCAGATGCACGGTCTGCTCGAGCCGATCCGGTGGCCACAAACCGCGCCCGACCGCGATATGCCCGGCGATGACGAGCCCGATCGCCACCGCCTCGCCGTGTCGCAGATCACCGTAACCGCTGATCGCCTCGAACGCGTGCCCGGCGGTGTGACCCAGATTGAGCACCTTGCGTTCGCCGCGCTCGAAGGGGTCGCGCTGCACGACGGTGGACTTGATGAACGCGCTCGTCATCACACACCGCTCGAGGAAGAGCGGTTCGTTTAGAGGGTCCACCACAGGAGTGGCCTCGACGCCCGCCGCGGGATCCGCCAGGGCATCGGCCGGGGGATCCGTCGTGCTGCCTTCCGGCACATTCCGGCAGGTCGCCACGAGGTCGCCGAAGAGTTCCGCCGACCCAAGGATCGCGGTCTTGATCACCTCGGCCATGCCGCAGCTCACCTCTCGTCGCGGCAAGGTGCCCAGCAGGCATGGATCGATGACCACCAAGTGAGGCTGGTGGAAGCTACCCACCAGGTTCTTCGCCCGGGGATGATTGACGCCCATCTTGCCGCCGATGCTCGCATCGACTTGGGCTAGCAAGGTGGTGGGCACCTGCACCAGCGGCATGCCGCGCATGTAGATCGACGCGGCGAACCCGCCCATGTCTCCGGTGACCCCGCCGCCGAAGGTGACGGCGGTGGCATCTCGCGTGGCGCCCAAGTCGGCGAGACGCCCCAAGATTCGCTCGACCTGCGCGAAAGTCTTCTCTCCATCACCGTCGGCCACGGGAATCGGGTGCCAGGTGAGCCGAGCTTCCTCGAAGGCAACGTCCAGCAGATCTTGGTAGAGGGGCACGAGCCGTTCGGCGATCATCAGGAAGACCGGCCCATCGAGCCCGTGGGCGCGCAGCCGGTGCCCCAGATGCAAGGCGATCCCGCGACCGATCTCGACGAGCGATTGCTCGCGGGCGGGGACTCGTCCGCCGGGCGGAAGCTCGGTCGTGATCGTGCGGTGCATGAGTGGTAGACGGGCCGCGATCCGCGCGGCCACGCGGCCGGGGTCTAGGGTGCCGGTCTCTACCGTCTCACCAGCCTCGGCATACGCGATACGGCGCGCCTCCAGAAGCTCACCGATCCGCGCCGAAAGTAGGGCGCCCTCGAGCGGCCGGCCGTCGCGGTCCAGCAAGAGCGGACGGGCGGTGTCCTCCCGCACGCGCTGCGCGATCGAATCGGCGGACGCCTGCAGCACGAAGACGCGCCCGGCCTGGCGCAAGAGATCCCGGTTGCCCGCATCGAGCAAAGTGCCCCCGCCGGTGGCAATCACTGCTTCCCCGCCTTTGGCAAGCTCCCGGCATAACTCAGTCTCCAAGGCCCGGAAGGCCGCCTCACCGCGTTGAGCGAAGATCTCGGCCACCGAGTGCCCTGCCCGGCCGGCGATCTCCTCGTCCATATCCAGGAACGGCCGCCCCAGCATCCGTGCCAGCCGGCGACCGGCCGCTGTCTTGCCGGTGCCCATGAAACCGGTGAGTACGACCAGCCGGTCGGTTTCGACAGACCCAGAGGCATCCCTCGCCGAGGCATCTCTGGTCAATGCCTCTACCGAGCGTGGATCAGAGACGTCCCATCTCGAGGCCACCCGCTCGTCCTCACGGAAGGAGTAGCGCATCGGATCACTCACCGGTCACCTCCGCCAGGTAGCTTTCCAGGTGGGCATACATGCGCACCGGATCGAAGCGCTCACCGGTCCAGCGGGCGAAGGATTCGGCCGCCTGCGCGATGAGCAAGCACAGGCCGTCGAGGGCGGTTGTGTTCGCGCGCCGGGCGGCGGCCAAGAACGGCGTCTCGCGGGGATGATAGACCATCTCCAGGCACACCTGTCCTTCGTGCAGAACGCCGGACGCACCGGCGATGGGAAGGATGAGCTGGTCGCTGTCCTCGGCCAGGTCCTGCATCCCCACCGGCGTGGCTTGAACGACGACCCCGGCATCGTGCACCGCCTGCTGGAGTCCATCCGAACGCTGCCGCAGGGACAGGCATCGCATGGCCGTCTGTGGGTAGGCTGCACGCAGGCGGGCAATGGCGGCCTCGGCCTTCGCGGGATCCCGCACCAGGAAACGGATCTCGCGCGCCCCGGCTTCGAGCAGGCCCAGCGCCGCCGCTCGCGCGGCGCCACCGGCGCCGAAGATCACCGCCCTGGCGTCTCCACATGCAGTGCGGCCGAAGACCTCGATCGCTCGTGCCGTTCCAGGGGCGTCGGTGTTGTGGGCGTGCACCGCGCCACCGGCGCGGAAAACGAGGGTATTGGCGGCCCCCAAGAGACGCGCGCGAGGGGATTGCGTGTCGGCCGCGGCGGCCACCGCCTCCTTGTGCGGATAGGTGACGTTCAGTCCAGCCACCGCCCCTTCGCGGCACTCGGCCAGCACAGCGGCCAGTTCCTTGGCCGGGACGGGAAAGGCCCCGTAGATCGCATCGATCCCCGCTTCGGCGAACGCCTCGTTCATGATGACCGGTGACAGGCTGTGCGCCACCGGATCGCCAATCACCCCGTAGACGGCCGCGTGGCCTGTTACCTCGTTGAGATCCATCCGCTCACCATTGGGTTCACGCCCGCAAGCCGCCGAGATCGCCAAAGAAGCTCGGGAACGAAATCGAGACCGCTTCGCTTCCGGCGATCGTCGTCGGTCCCTCGGCCACCAGCGCGGCGACCGCCATCGCCATCGCGATGCGATGGTCACCCATGGAAGACACTTCCGCGCCGCGCAGCCGGGTGGGCCCCTCCACCACGAAACCGTCCGGCCGCTCTTCGATGCGCGCTCCCATCCGGCGGAGGTTGGCCACCGTCGAGGCAATCCGGTCGGACTCCTTGTGCCGCAGTTCCTCGGCACCGGTGACCCTCGAGCGGCCCTGGGCCTGCGTCGCCAGCACTGCGAAGACCGGAAGCTCATCGATGAGGGCGGGAATCTCAGCCCCGCCCACGTCCGTGGCTCGCAGCGCCCGCGTCCGCACCCGCAGATCCGCCATGGCCTCCCCCGCCAGAACCTCTTCCCGGTCGCGTTCGAGTCCAGCGCCCATACGCGTAAGCACCTCGAGCAAGCCGGTGCGCGTGGGATTCATCCCGGCGCGCTCGATCGTGATATCGCTGCCGGGGGTGATCAGACCGGCGACGATGAAGAAGGCAGCCGAAGAGATGTCCCCCGGGATGACGATCCGGGTGCCGCGCAGCAGCCCGCCGCCCCGCAGTCGCAGCTCGAGACCGTCTCGCTCGATCGCGACCCCCATCGCGCGGAACATCCTCTCGGTGTGGTCGCGCGTGGACGCCTTCTCGACGATCGTCGTCTCGCCCTCGGCGCCGAGCGCCGCGAGCAACACGGCGCTCTTGACCTGCGCGCTGGCGACCGGAAGCTCGACACGCACGCCGCGTAGCGGCGCGCCGCTGATGCGCATCGGCAGCTTGCCGTCGCGCGTCTCGATCCGGGCGCCCATCGCTCTCAGCGGTGCGGCGATCCGCTCCATGGGCCGCTGCCGCAGGGAGGCGTCGCCGTCGATCGAGGCCGACAGTCCCTGTCCAGCCAACAGCCCGGCGATCAGCCGCGCCGTGGTGCCCGAGTTGCCGGCATCGAGTTCGCGGCCCTCCCGCCACCGGCGCTCGGTGATGCGTACGCTCCCCGGACCGGTCTCCTCGATCCGCACGCCCAGCTCACGAAGACAGCGGGCGGTGCTGGCCACGTCCTCCGACGGCGGAAGTCCGCTGACCTCGTGATCCCCCTCGGCCAAGGCACCGAAAAGCAACGCGCGGTGGGCGATCGACTTGTCGCCGGCCGGTCGGAAGACCCCGCGCAGACCCACGGCTGGTTCCACGGTTCGGTTCACGATCTACTCCTTCGGCGCGATCGTGCGCCCCACGGCCGTGGCGATCGGGCGCAGTTGCTCCATCAACTCTGCGAACTCATCGAAGTGCAGACTCTGTGGCCCGTCGGAGGTGGCCTTGGCCGGATCGGGATGCACTTCTACAATGATCCCGTCGGCGCCAGCCGCCAATGCTGCGCGCGAGAGTGAGGGGATGTAGTCGCGCACGCCGGCCGCGTGACTGGGGTCGACGATCACCGGCAGGTGACAGCTCTGCTTGATGACCGCCACGGCCGAGATGTCGAGCGTATTGCGGGTGGCCGTCTCGAAGGTGCGAATACCCCGCTCACAGATCATGACCTGGCGATTGCCGTTCGAGAGGATATACTCGGCCGCCAGAAGGGTCTCCTCGATCGTGGACATCATGCCGCGCTTCAGAAGCACCGGCTTGCGCACCTTGCCCACCGCCTCGAGCAGGGCGTAGTTCTGCACGTTGCGGGCACCGATCTGGAGGATGTCGGCATACTTGCACACCAAGGGCACGAGTTCGGGCGACATCACCTCGGTGATGATACCGAGCCCGGTGGCGTGCTTGGCCGCCAGCAGGATTCGCAGGCCCTCTTCTCCCAGCCCCTGGAAGCTATAGGGCGAGGTGCGCGGTTTGAATGCCCCGCCGCGCAAAATGCGCGCTCCCGCCTTGCGCACTGCCTTCGCGGTGCTCAGCACCTGCTCGCTGGACTCGACGGCGCAGGGTCCCGCCATGACGACGAACTCGTCGCCGCCGATGGCGACCCCGTCCACGTTGACCACCGTGGGTTCGGGCTGAAACTCGCGCGCCACGAGCTTGAACGCTTTCGTGACCGGTGTCACTTGCGCCACACCCGGCAAAGAGGCGAGCGCTTCGAGCTGCTCGGGAGACTTGGCCCCGATGACCCCCACAATGGTCTGTTTGGCCCCGTGGGACGGTCGCGGCGTCAGGCCTCGCTGCTCGATCTCACGAATCACGCTGCCGATCTCGGCGACCGACGCGCCCTCGTTCATCACCACCATCATCATGGCTGAATCCTCCCCCTCCGCCTCACATCTCTAAGCTCCGCCTTGCGTCTCTAGATTCGGCGTCACGAACCACGCCTCTCGGCCGACTCGGATGGCTCAGCCGGCACCTCCATGGCCGCGCGCACTTCCCGCAAGAACGCATCCACTGCGCGGACGGCCTCCTCGCCGGTGGCGGCCTGCTGGATGATGCGGACCAGTGCGCTGCCAATGATGACCCCATCGGCATGCTGCGACACATGCGCGGCCTGCAGAGGCCCCGAGACACCGAAGCCCACGTAGAGCGGCACCCGCGTGTGTGCCCGCACGCGCGACACGAAGCCTCCCAGATCGCGCGATAGATGACTACGCACCCCCGTCACGCCGGTGAGCGAAACCAGGTACAAGAACCCGTCTGCACCCGTGCCCAATCGCCGAATCCGTTCCTCGCCGGAGGTAGGCGCCACCAGATCGACGAGAGCCATCCCAGTGCCGGCGAAGGTGGACCGGATCTCCCCCGACTCTTCCAGCGGCAGATCCGGAACGATCGTGCCGCGCACGCCGGCGTCATGGGCACGGGCGGCGTAGTCGCCGAAGCCCATTCGCAGGAGCGGATTGATGTAGCTCATGAAGACGAAGCCGACGTCCACCTCGCTCGAGAGCGAAGCGGTCAGATCGAGCGCACGGCGCAAGGTCATGCCATGCTCGAGGGCCACCCGAGAAGACTGCTGGATCACGGGCCCATCGGCCATCGGATCCGAGAAGGGAATCCCGATCTCCATCACGGAGCAGCCGGCCGCCGCCGCGGCACGCACGATGTCGCAGAAGGTCTCCTCGTCGGGATAGCCGGCGGTGAAGAACGGCACCAGGGCCTTCTCACCCCGTGCTCGCATGCCGGTGGTGTAGTCGATCAGCTTCATCGCGTGCGTTCACTCCTTCTAGAACCCAGGCGGATCAATGCCTAGTCTGCGTGGTTCCGACCCGCGCTAGCCGGACCGGGGCTAGCCGGACCGGCGGGCACCTTGCCCTCGATACTCTCGATGTCCTTGTCCCCGCGACCGGAGAGGTTGATCACGATCAGAACGGCCTCGGGGTCGCGGGCCAGCTTCTTGACGTGGGCCACCGCGTGGCTCGACTCGAGCGCGGGTAGAATGCCCTCGGTACGCGCCAGATCACCGAACGCCGCCAGGGCCTCCTGGTCGTCCACGCTGTGATACGTGGCCCGGCCCGAATCCTTCAAGTGGCTGTGCTCGGGGCCCACGCCCGGGTAGTCCAGTCCCGCGGCGATCGAGTGCGCCAGCGCCACCTGCCCATCCTCATCCTGCATGAGGTAGCTCAGGGCGCCGTGCAGGATGCCGGGACTGCCCGTGCCCAGTGCGGCGGAGTGTCCTTCGGCCGATCCACCGGCCTCGACCCCCACGAGGCGAACGTCTCGATCGTCGATGAAGGGAACGAAAATCCCGAGCGCGTTCGACCCACCCCCCACGCAGGCCACCACGTGGCTGGGCAGGCGCCCTTCGGCCGCCAGGATCTGCCGGCGGCATTCCTCGCCGATCACGCGCTGGAAGTCGCGCACGATGAGCGGATAGGGATGCGGCCCGACGGTCGAGCCAATGATGTAGTGCGTGTCGCGCACGTTGGTCACCCAGTCGCGGATGGCCTCGTTGGTGGCGTCCTTGAGCGTGCGGCTGCCACTCGATACGGGGACGACCTCGGCGCCCAGCATGCGCATGCGAAGCACGTTCGGACGCTGGCGGGCCATGTCGACCTCGCCCATGTAGATCGTGCATGCGAGACCCGCCCGGGCGCAGACGGTCGCGGTGGCCACGCCGTGCTGGCCGGCGCCGGTCTCGCCCACGATGCGGGTCTTGCCCATGCGCTGCGCAAGGAGGACTTGGCCGACGCAGTTGTTGATTTTGTGCGCGCCGGTGTGATTGAGGTCCTCGCGCTTCAGGTAGATGCGTCCTCGAACCCCATAGGCCTCGGTCAAGCGGTCGGCGGGATAGAGCGGCGTGGGCCGCCCCGTGAACTCCGCCTCGATCTTGCGCCGCTCGGCGTGAAACGCCGGATCCTCTCGTGCGCCCGCGTAGGTCTCGGCAAGCTCCTCCAGACAGGGCATCAGCGTTTCGGGAACGTACTGTCCCCCAAAGATCCCATAGCGCCCCACCCGAGGAGGGCTGCCGGCGCCGCTTCCCGTGACGGATGAATCTACTGGCACGTGGCCACCTCCTTCAGAAAGGCCTCCACCCCGTTCATGTCCTTGATCCCAGGTTCGTGCTCGACGCCACTGGCCACATCCACCGCGTGCGGCCCCACCGCCGCGATCGCCTCCCGCACGTTGGCCGGCGTCAGCCCGCCCGCCAGGAACAGATGCTCTCCCCGCTGCTCGTACCGGCCGGCCTCTCGCCACAGCGCGCGGCGACGCCGGTCACGTTCGGCCGCCGGCACGCCCTTCGGCAAGTCCAGGAGCAGGTAGTCCGCGGCGCCCAACGCGCCCCACGCGCCCCACGCGCCCACCGCATCCGGCGAACTCGACGAGTTCGGCGAGTTCCGCGAGTCCGGCGAGTCCGGCGAGTTCAGCGAGTCCGGCGAGTCCGGTGCCAAACCTGGTGACACCGCACGGATGACCTTCACCCCACAGCGTTCCCGCAGCGCGGCGCAGTACTCGGTTGTCTCCCGGCCGTGGAGCTGCACCCACCCGAGGCCGGTCGTTGTCACCACCTCGATGAGCTCCTCGAGTGGCGCATCCACGAACACGCCCACCCAGCGTGCGCTGGGTGCCGCCGCACAGACCTCCCCTGCGCGGGCAGGAGTCACCTGCCGCGGGCTCGCGGCGAAGATGAGCCCCAGGAAGTCCACCCCCAACGCCGCGCAGGCGGCCGCGTCCTGGGGCCGGGTGATCCCGCACACCTTGACACGCACGCGGCTCACTGCTGGTAACCTCGCCTCATCGCGCTGGCCCTCTCAATGCGCGCAGTGTGGCGCCCGGATCGGCCGATTGCAGCAGCGCGGAGCCGATCAAGAAGGCGTCGACTCCCGCGTCCGCGAGCTCGGCGATCTGATCGTGGTGGTCGATGCCGCTCTCGGAGACCGAGATCACATCACGGGGCAGGATGCGCAGCTGACCCCGTGTGTTGTCGAGCGACACCGACAGGTCGGCGAGATTGCGGTTGTTGATCCCCAGAATGCGTGCCCCGGTGCCAATGGCCTTGCGGAGGTCTGCTTCGGTATGGCACTCGACGAGTGCCGCCATCCCCAGCCGCTCGATGAGCCGTTGCAGGGCGGTGAGCCGCTCGACCGAGAGAATGCGCACGATCAAGAGCAGCGCGTCGGCCCCGTTCGCCCGGGCTTCGTAGACCTGATAGGGATCGATGATGAAGTCCTTCACGACCACCGGAAGGCGCGATGCGGCGCGGATGCGCCCCACGTCCGCCAGCGTCATACCGAAGTTCGCCGTGTCGGTCACAACCGAGATCGCGGCCGCGCCGCCCTCTTCGTAGATGCGGGCCAGTTCCTCGACCGGTCCCTGCTGAAGGAACGTGGGCACGCTGGGCGACCGCCGCTTGATCTCGGCGATGATCCGATGCCCGGTACCGGTGCCGGTGCCGGTACCGGTGCCCGTACCGGTGCCAGCACCAGCACCAACACCGGCGGGCCGCAGCGCCCCCGCGAAGTCGCGCAGATCACCGCTCCGGGCGGCCACCCGCGCTTCGAGCTGCTCCTGCGTCATCCGCTCGCGCTTCTGGGCCAGCTCGAGTTCCTTCTGCTTGACGACTTGATCGAGAAAGTCTCCCACGCTCCACCTCACCTCGCTGTTTGACGGCCTCCACAGGTCCATCTAGAACGCCAGCCTTCTGCCGGGGACCCAGCCTTCCGTCTAGAACGCCAGCCTTCCACCGAGGACCCAGCCTTCGCCTAGGACGCCAGATCCCAGGACGCCTCCCGCAGCCGACCCAGTAGTGCTGATGCGCGGCCGGAGGCCACCGCCTCCCGCGCGCAGGCCACCCCATCGGCGGGCGCGGTCGCCTGGCCGGCCAACATGGCCACGAAACCGGCGTTCAGGAGCACTGCGTCCGTCCGGCCGCCTGGCTCGCCGGCCAGTACGCTTTCCAGGTAGGCGGCATTCTCTTCAGCGCTGCCGCCCGCGATCTGTGCGGTGCCGGTCACCTCCAGACCCGCCTCCGCGGGATGAAACGAATAGGTCGACACCTTGCCGTCGCGCAGGGCGCTGATCCGCGTCTCCCCGGTGATCGAAATTTCGTCGCCGCCGTCGGTGCCGTGAACCACAAACGCCGCTTCGGCGCCCAGCGCGCCAAGGACCTCCGCCATCGTCTCGGTCAAGGCCGCATCGAAGACACCCAACAATTGACGTTTCACTCCGGCCGGATTGGTGAGGGGACCCAGAATGTTGAAGACCGTGCGGACGCCGAGTTGCTTGCGCACGAGGGCGGCATGGCGCATCGCGGGGTGGTGGCTGGGCGCGAAGAGGAAGCCGATGCCGACCTCCTCGATCAGCCGCGTCACCGACGCCGGCGGCAGATCGATACGCACGCCCAGCGCCTCGAGCACATCGGCGCTCCCGCTGCGCGAGGAGATCGCCCGGTTGCCGTGCTTCGCGACGCGCACCCCCATGGCAGCGGCCACCAGCGCAGTGCCGGTGGAGATATTGAAGGTCCCCAATCCGTCGCCTCCGGTTCCGCACGTATCGACCAGCCCGTCGCACTTCGGCTCGACCGCCACGGCGTGCTCGCGCATGGCCGCGGCCAGACCGGCGATCTCGCCCGGTGTCTCCCCCTTCGCGCGCAGCGCGACGAGAAAGGCAGCCAGCGCCACCTCGGAGACCTTGCCCTCCATCACCTCGCTCATCCAGTGACGGGCCTCTTCACGTGTGAGGTCCTCGCGGCCGATCAGCCTTTCGAGATACGTGCGACTCATCATGCTACCTCTCCTGCTGCTCCATGGCTGGACGCCTTGCTCTGGTTGTGCTTGCCTCGCCTGCCTGGATCGGCTGCCTGCCTCGGGTTGCCTGCCTCGGGTTGCGTGGCTCGCCTGCCTGCCTCGCCTGCCCGGCTCGGCTTACTCTCTGCGCCTCTAGCTCCGAGAACGCTGGAGGAAGTTCGCCAGTAGCTGCACTCCCTCCGGGGTCAGAATCGACTCGGGATGAAACTGCACGCCTTCGATGAAGCCCGCCGTGGCCCGCACGCCCATGACCTCGCCGTCGGAGGTGTAGGCCGAGATCTGCAGACGATCGGGCACCTCCCGTTCGCGGACGATCAATGAGTGATAGCGAGTGGCGGTGAAAGGGTTCGAGAGGCCGTCGTAGATGGTGGTGCCGTCATGGTAGACGTTCGAGACCTTGCCGTGCATCACCCGGTCGGCGCGTTCGATGGCGCCGCCGAAGGCGCTGACGATGCACTGATGGCCCAGGCACACTCCCAGGATGGGGATTTCTTCGGCAAAGGCGCGGATCAGATCCACCGATACGCCTGAATCAGCGGGCGTGCCGGGACCGGGCGAGATGACCAATGTCTCGGGCGCCAGGGCCCGCGCCTGCTCGACGGTGATCTGGTCGTTGCGCACCACGCGCACGTCGGCACCCAGGCCTCCCAGTGCCTGCACGATGTTGTAGGTGAACGAATCGTAGTTGTCGATCAGCAGGTGCATCGCTAGAACCCCTCCTCGGCGATCTCGATCGCCCGGGTGACGGCGCGAATCTTGTTGAGCGTCTCTTGGTATTCAGCCGCCGGATCCGAGTCGGCCACGATGCCCGCTCCGGCCTGGGCGTAGAAGGTCGTGCCCTGCATGACGAGCGTGCGGATCGTGATGCACAGGTCCATGTCCCCTTGGCGGCCGAAGTAGCCCACCGCACCCGCGTAGGGACCACGGGCATCGCCCTCGAGATCGCGGATGATCTCCATGGCGCGAATCTTCGGCGCGCCGGTCACCGTCCCGGCCGGGAAGGTGGCGCGCAGAAGATCGAACATGTCGTGTTCCTTCTTCAGCGTGCCGGTCACCCGCGAGACGATGTGCATCACATGCGAGTACTTCTCGATGTGCATCAAGGATTCGGGCTGGACCGAGCCGATCTCGCAGACCCGGCCCAGGTCGTTGCGACCCAGATCCACCAGCATCACGTGTTCGGCACGCTCTTTCTCGTTGGCGATCAGCTCCTCTTCGAGTTCCTGGTCACGCTGCGGGCTATCCCCTCGCGGACGGGTCCCGGCAATCGGGCAGACCAGCGCATGGCGACTCTCGAGCTTCACGAGCACCTCGGGCGAGGAGCCGATGATCTGGAAATCGTCGTAGTCGATGAAGAACATGTAGGGTGAGGGATTCAGGATGCGCAGAGCGCGGTAGATCTGAAACGGCGCCACGGTGGTCTCGCCGGCCAGACGCTGAGAGAGAACGATCTGAAAAGCGTCTCCGGCCAGGATGTGCTCCTTGGCCCGTTCGACTCGCTTGTGGAAGCTCTCCTCGGTCATGTTCGGCTGCAGGGACTTGCGCTGGGCGTCCCGCCCGCTCGCCAGACCGTGGTCGATCGGTGTCTGCAAGCCACCCAGAAGCTGTTCGATCCGGGTCTCGGCCTGACGGTAGGTCGCGCCGGGCTCCCCATCCGCTGGCAGGGTGATGAACTCGATCTCGCTCTTGACGTGATCGAAGACGGCGAGCGTGAGCGGAATCAGGAAACAGTAGTCGGGCAGCTTCATGCCCGGCTCATCGGGCACCGGCACGTTCTCGAAGTAGCGCACCACCTCGTAGCCGAGATAGCCCACCGCTCCCGCGAAGGCGGCCGGCAGGTCGTCGCCGGTCAGATCCGCATAACGGGCGAGTTGCTCTCTCACTGGGGCAAAGGGATCCTGCGGGTCGACCGGGCGCCGTGACACGGCGCCTCCACCGTCCCCGCCGTCTCCACCGTCTCCGCCGTCCCTGCCGTCCCTGCCGTCCCTACCATCGCCGTCCCCCTCCGCCATCCCGGAGCGGATCTCGACAGTCCCTCCCACCAGCCGGATCGTTTGCATTGGTCCGATACCAATGAACGAGTAGCGTCCCACCTGGATGCCCTGCTCGACGGACTCGAGCAGGAAGGTCGCGCCCAGGGGCTTGAGCTTGAGGAAGGCCGAAACCGGCGTCTCCAAGTCGGCGGGAATCCGCCGGCGCAGGGGCACCCGTTGCCCGCGGCCGGCGATCCGGGAATACTCGTCCACTGTCGGGCTGACCATCGAACGCCCTCCTTCGATTTGCGGCCGTCTCGTCTCGTCTAATCTTCACTTCGGCACATAGAAAGCGGCCCGCCACCTATTCAGATGGCGGGCCGCCGTGGGAATCTCTGGTCTGGTAAGGGCCTAATGCCCGGGACTCGAACCACCGCGCGTCGCCATCTTCCGGGACGCACGCCACCATCGCCAGCTAATGAAGGCACTTAGGGTGCCCGAGCCGTGCAGGTGGATCTGGTGGTTCATGATCATCGAGTCCTCTTCTCTCCCGGGTCCGCCTCCCCATGCACCGTTCGGCAGACGGATCCGCTGAGACTGCCTTGTGAACCTAAATGGTAGCCTATTAGCGAGAGTGTTGTCAATCACCTCAATTCACCGGATGGCCCGATCCAGCCTTATACCGCTGTGCGCTCGGCCGCCACGGTGGTCAAATGCACCTCGGCCACCTCCAGCGCGCCGTGCGGACACTCCTTGACGCACTGCCCGCAGGCGATGCACTTGATCGGATAGGGCAACTCCGGGTGCTGGAAGACGGCCTCTTCGGGGCAGTAGCCCACGCACTGAAAACACCCGATGCAGGTCTTCCGGTTGAGCATCACGACGCCCAGCTTGTTGCGCTTCAGCGCGCGGGTCGGGCACACGTCGATACAGACGCCGCACTGGGTGCAGACCTGCAACCGAACCCCTCCTCCGCGCCGCTCGGAGACGCGAATGGCCGAATAGGAGGGATCATCGGTTTTGTAGTAGACCTGCGCGCAGCGGTGTTCGCAGGCCCGGACATTCTCGCACTTCTCTGGATCGGTCTTCAGAAACTTCATGGTCCCTCCCCTGATGGTGTGTTGCTCAAGATGATTGGTGATCGGTCGAGGCACTGTCAAGCGGGGTCTGCGCCTTGGGGAAGGGAACCGCAGCGAAAGAGAGACGAGGTCTCGCTCGTGTCTAGGCCGCCTTGGGCGTCACGACGAGCAAGGTGACATCGTCGGGCTGCTCGGCGCCCGTCTGATTCCGAGCAACCTCGTGGAGAATCCTCTCCTTGAGCGTCTCGACCGACTCGTTGCGGTAGTCGATCACCAGGGCTTCGAGCTGTTCGGCAGACAGGGTCATGCCATCACCGAGCCCCACGTCGGAGATGCCGTCGGTGTAGAGGACGAGCTTCTCTCCAGGACCGAAGAACTCGGTGCCCTGCTCATAGGCACGGCCCGAGAACATCCCCAGCGGCAGCCCCCCGGTCGAGAGCCAGCGGCGCGTGCCCATGCTCCCCACGATCAGCGGGGCCACGTGTCCCGCGTTCACGTAGGTGAGTGTGCCGGCATCGAGGTCGACCAAGCCGAAGAAGAGCGTGACGTACTGGGATGGTTCGGTGTCCTTGTGAATGCTCTCGTTCATGTAGGTGATCAGGGTGCACGGCGATAGGTCGCGAGGTGCAAGCACCCGGATCTGGGCACGAATGCTGGCCATGAGGATGGCGGCCGGCACGCCCTTGCCCGAAACGTCGGCCACCACGAGCAGATACCGGCCGGGACCCAGGGAAATGACATCGTAGTAGTCGCCTCCCACCGCGCGCGCCGAGCGGTGATAGGCCGCCAGGCTGAGACCTTCTTCATTGGGGAGTTCGTGGGGAAAGAGGCGGGCCTGGATCTGGGCCGCCACCGACATCTCCGTTTCGTAAGCCCGCTTCTCGAGGATCTCGATGCCCATCAGAACGTCGTAGGCGAAGAAACAGATCAGGGCGATCCCGACACTGAAGAAGAAGGGCACGCGAACGCCGGTCTCCAGCGAGCCCTGAATCGTCATACCGATGGCCGCGCCCATGCTGGCTGCCGCCAGCAACAAGGCTATGCGGGCCACCCACCGGCGCCGGGGCGACATCCAGCTCGTCGAGCCGGTGCCCAGCATGCTGGCCCGCAACGCCAATCGGAATCGGCTGTCTGTGTTGATCCCCGGCATCTAGTGCCCCTCCTCTGAACCGGTCGGTTCAGAGAAGGGGTTTCTCGCCAGGATTGTGCGGTAACTCGTCTGATCAGCCCAAGATCAGCCCAAGATCAGCCCAAGATCAGCCCAAGATCAGCCCAACACCCGCCCTAGGGCCGCCCTAGGGCCGCCCGTTGCTCTGCGCACATTCCGAGCAGCGGCCCAGGTACTGCATCACGTGACCGGTGAGTTCGAAGCCGCTTGCGCTGTTGACCTCGGAACACACCTCCGGCCAGGAATCGGCCAGGAAACAGGACTCGACCTCCTGCACTCTCCCGCAATCGATGCAGACAACATGGTGGTGGTGCTCTGAATCCGGATGTTTGCACAGACCTACCCGCATGGCTCGACCGGGGACGTAGATGGTGGCCAGCAGGCCCTTCTGCAGCATCCGGTCGACGTTGCGGTAGATCGTTACGCGATCGACCGGGAACCCGTTGGTCTTCAGCCCGGCTGTGATCTCGTCGGCCGTAGCGTGCTGGCTGTGGCCATCGATGTACTCGAGCATCGCCACCCGGCAACGGGTCACCTTGAGGCCGACCCGTCGCAGCAACGCGGCGTAGTCGGTTTGAGTGGTGGATTCGACGTGCATGTGGGTACCTCTTCCAATGCTTGGGTTGTGAGAACCGATGTGAGAGTCAACGCACTCTCGAGAGAGCAACTCTATGACGACTCGGCCGCCAAATCAAGTAAGTCTGTAATTTTGATAGACTATTAGGCGCCCATTTTATGCATTCGAGTACCTATCGGGTATGGACAGGTTCCCGCCAATCCGCCACAAAAGCACGACCCCGATGAATGAGCCGGATGAACGACCCGGACGAACCTGGATGAACCTGGATGAACCCAGACGAACCTGGACGATCCCTCCGTGTCCCCACAACCCTTACTGAGATTGCAACTCTTTGCAGTGAATCAAGTTGAATTCAGAGTCCGCCGTGCACGCGCCCTTAGCTCGCGATCCCGGACTTCGGCGTCGCCCCGGTCTTGAGGCCCCGCCTGCGGCGTCGGCGCGTGAAGATCAGGCTGAGGATGTAGACTGCGCCGGCAACGAGGATGATGGTCGGGCCGGTCGGCAGGTCGCTCTCGAAACTGACCCCCACCCCGATCGCGTTGACCGCCGCCCCGACCACGATGGCCAGCAGCATCATCTGCCACAACCGGCGAGCGAACAGGTTGGCGACCGCAGCCGGAAGCGTCAGCAGCGCGATGACCAGAACGATCCCCACGACCCGCACCATCAGTACCACCGTCAGGGCAATCAGGCAGAGCAGCAGCAGGTACAGCCCGTCCGCCCACAAGCCCCGCAGGCGGGCGTATTCTTCATCGAAGCACACGGCCTGAAACCGCCGGTAGAAGACGAAGACCGTTCCAACCACGAGCACGTCCAGCAGGCCGACGATCCACAGATCCCGCGCGCCCAGCAGCAGAATGTTGCCGAAGAGGTAATTCATCGGATCGATGTAGCCGGGCGTCCTGGCCAGGAAGATCAAGCCGGCGGCCATGCCCACCGCCCAGAGCGCGCCGATCACGGTGTCCTCGCGCTCCTGGGCACGCAGACTGACGATGCCGATCAGAACCGCGGCGAGCAACGCGGCCACGATGGCGCCATAGATCGGGTCCAGCCAGCTCCAACCGGCCGCCGCCTGGAGATACAGCGCGGCCCCGATACCTCCGAGCACGCAGTGAGCGATCGCGCCGGCGATGTAGCTGATTCGTCGTACGACCACGTAGCTGCCCATCACGCCGAAGGCCACGCTGCCCAGCAAGCTGGCCGCGAAGGCGTAGCGCAAGAACGCGACATCCGGGTTTCCCAGCGCTTCCCAGAAGCTCATTCGCATCCTTCCTCTCCGTCGAGACAGTGATCGTGGCGGATCAGCCGCACGGTGTCGCCATAGATCTCACTCAGAGCCGCCTGGCTCAAGGTGGAGGTCGGATGGACGGCCACCCGGCGATTGACACAGATCGCCTGCTCCACCGCTTGGGAGACGAAAGCCAGATCGTGCGAGACGAGTACGATCGTCATCCGCTGATTGAGTTCGTGCAGGAGGCCGACCAGTTTCTGCTCGGTCGTCGTGTCCACGTTCGCCGTGGGCTCGTCCATGAGCAGTAACCGAGGCTGACCGCACAGGGCGCGGGCGATGAGCACGCGCTGACGCTGCCCGCCGGAGAGGTCGGCGTAACTGCGGCGGGCCAGGTGCGCGATGTCCACCTCCTCGAGCGCACGCAAGACTTCCTCTCGGTCCTTGCGCCCGCAGAAGGGTCCCGGGGTGAAGCCCAGGCGGCCCATGTGCACGACCTCGCTCACCGTGATCGGGAAGCGCAGGTCGTGTAGGGCATGCTGGGGCGTGTAGCCGATGTAGCGCCGCCCTTGCTCGGGACGCTGGCCGAAGATGCGGATCTCGCCACGTTGGGGATGAAGCAGACCGAGGAGCAATCGCAGCAGCGTCGTCTTGCCGCCGCCATTGGGTCCGACGACACTGACGAAGTCGCCTTGGCGGATGATGAAATTCGCCTCCTCGATCACCGGCCGTTGATCATAGGCGAACCAGACATCCCGCACCCGCACGGCCGGGGCGTTCTCCTCGACCGCTGGCATCACGAGTCCCCTTCCAGCTTCTTCAATGAGTCCGCCGGCGAGCCGGCGCGGATGGCTTCGGCCAGCCGCCGCAGTTCGGTCGCGATGTCCTCCCCGAGCGGATCGACCGGGAGCACCGTGCCCCCGATGGCCTCGGCCACGGTCTGCGCGCTACGGGGATCGAACTGTGGCTGGACGATCAGCAAGCGCACGCCCTCGCGGCGTGCCCGGGCGATCAGTTCGGTCAGCTGGCGGGGCGTGGGCTCCTTGCCCTCGATCTCCACCGCGGTCTGCACGAGACCGAAGGCGTCGGTGAAGTAACCGAACGCGGGATGATAGACGTACAGCGTATCTCCAGCGAAGGGCGACAGGATGCGGGCAAGCTCGGCTTCGAGCGACTGGATCCGTTCCTCGTATTGTTCGAGATTCGAGCGATAGGCCGCAGCGCCCTCCGGATCGGCCTCCTCATACGCCTGCGCCACTTCCTCCGCCAGCTGCCGGAGGTTGGCCGGCGCCATCCACACGTGCGGGTCCGCATGCGTGTCGTCGCCCGACCCCCCGCAGTCGTGCCCGTGGCCGGCATGGTCGTGGCCGGCATGGTCGTGGCCGGCATCGTCGTGGCCGGCATCGTCGTGCGGGGCATGCGACGATTGGTCGTGAGCGTGCGCGATCATTTGCCGTCTATCGATGTCCCGGCTGATGTCCAGGAATCGCAAGCCGGTCGCCGAGCCCTTTACTTTGCTGACCAAGACCTTCTCGAACGGCATCTCGATCGACAAGTACAGATCGGCGGTCGCGAGCGCAGCCATCTGACTGGGCGTTGGCTCGTAAGTGTGCGGACTTTGCCCGCCCGGCACGAGGGAACGAACCTCCACGCGGTCGCCCCCAATCGTCTCGGCAAGTCCTTCCAGGGGCGGGATGCCAACGAACACCTCGAGCACAGCCTCCGATGACCCCGCAGCGGTTCCGCCCGCCGAGGTCTGTGCCTCGGGCGGCTGCTCCTCCGACGACCGATCCGCGTCCGGCCCCCCTCCACAACCCGCCAGCAGTGCAGCGACTGCCAGCAGTGCAGTGGCTGCCAACCGTGCAGTGGCTGCCAACCGTGCAGCGGCTCCCAGCATCGCCGCCGACCCGCCCCTGCGCCACAACCGGCAGCAAGCAGCGCTGACGCCAACGACTTCCGGTCCGGTCATCCCCACCATCCTTTCTCCCCGACTCCGGAATCAGGGCTTCTGTGGCCCGCGATACGCTCCGGGCTCCGTACCACCTTCGTGCTCCGCGCCTTCCGGCTCATGGGCTCCACATACCAGATGGACCGCCTGGCAGGTGGCGCAGCGTTCGGCATGATGGTCCTTGGCGAAGCGATCCCAATGGCGGCGCTGCTCCACGCTGAGCGTTCCCGTCCCGTTACACAGTGGGCAGGTATTCTCGAGCGCGGCCAGGATCGCGTTGCGGATGAACGCCGACCGATTCGGCACCCGCTCGAGAGCGGCGGCGAGGTGTGCGTCCGCTTTGAAAGTGATGACTTCTTGCTTGCGCGGTACGTGAACCATGGTGTCCTCCCGATCGGGATATTACTTCGTAATACACACCGATGCAACCTTTCTGTTGTGGCCACCGGAGAACCGGGCCTGATCCCCGAACACGTTACAATATAAAGGGTTATAGATGAATGACACCAAAGAAGAAGCCGCCCAACCCTCAACTCCTTGTTCTAAAAGGAGCTGGAGACGAGCTTGCGACGAGTGAGTGACGAGTGAGTGACGAGCGGGTGATGAGTGGGCGGCGAGCGGGCATTGAGCGGACATCGAGCGGGCATCGAGCAGCCTGGATCTCCTCCGCCACAACGAACAGGCCACCATGAGGATAGTCCAGCCCATTGCCGATCCTTAGAAGACGAACAGATCCGGCCCGCCCCGCCGCGTCGCATCGGCCGCGGGCCGGATGTCTGCAGTCCGGCACATAGGTAGGCAACGAGGAGTATGTGGCCTGTGAACGCCCCACCCCCATCCGATGCTCCCAGCCGGGAGACATCTCTGCGGCAGCGCTACGCCCAGGCCCTCGAGCGCATCGCCAATCTCGAACAGGTTCTCGACGCCAACCCGCTGCCGCAGATCGTAGCCTCCTCGGTGGGGTGCGTCATGGAGGCCAACCCATCGGCCGTGGCGCTCGCCGGAGCTACGAACGCGGCTGAGCTGCGGGGCCAAAATCTGTCGACCCTGGTACCGGACAGCCGTCAGAAGGCGCTTGCCGGCTGTCTTGATCTCGTGCTGCGTGAAGGTCACTGCGAGGCCATACCGATCGCCGTACAGAGACCGGATGGCTCGCTGGTCCCGGTGCAATGGATCGTTCGGCGCCTCGACGATGGAGCGGGCCGGGCGCGCGGCCTGCTCGTCACCTTGCGTGACATCCGTGAGCAACAACGGGCCGAGGACGTCATTCGCGAGTCCGAGTCCCGCCTGCGGGCGGTTTTCGAGGCCTCCCCGGACGCGATTACCGTCTTCGATCTCGAGGGCCGGATCACCGCCGCCAACCAGCAGTGGGCCCGGCTGATGGGATTCGGCGACGTCTCGGCGGCGCTGGCCCATTCCCGGCAGCTGCTCGACTGGGTGGCACCGCATCACAGGGATACGATTCACCAAGGATTATCCTCGCTTCGGGACCTCAGCGAGCCCCAGGTGTACGAGTGTCGGTTCCTGCAGCCGACCGGCTCGAGCTTCCTGGCGGAGGTAACCGTCTCGCCGATTCGCGATATGGAAGGGGCACCATCAGCACTGATCGGCATCACGCGCGATATCACCGAGATGCGCCGCGCCCAGGAAGCCCTGCGCGAGAGCGAACAGAAGTACCGCCGGCTCTTCGACACGGTGCCCGACGGCATCCTGCTCTACGACACGCGCAGTCTCGAGATCATCGACGCCAACGCAGCGGCCCTGCGCATGCACGGCTACCAGCGGGATGAACTCATGGGCCTTCCCATCGCCAGCCTGGAACCGGACCGCTCCACGAGTCCTGCCGCCACCGATGCCGGCCGGTCCCCGCTGCGTCCCCACCAAGCCTCCCACGTGCGCCGCGATGGCACCTTCTTCCCGGTCGAGATCTCGGTCGAGAACTATCAGCTCGGTCCCCGCAACGTCACTTGCCAGGTGCTCAGGGACGTGACGGTTCAAGTGGAAGGCGAGCGCCGGCTCGAGCGGCTGAACGTTCTCAAGGAGGATTTGCTCCGAGCCGCTCCGCTGGAGGAGAAGCTTCGCCGGGTCACCGACGAACTCGTGCAGCAGTTCGGCGCCGATGTCGCTCGGATTTGGATCGTTCGGCCGGGTGATCTGTGCGATGGGGGTTGCAAGTACCGCAGCCGCGGCGAGGAGATCGAGCAGTGTCCGCGGCGCGGTGAATGCTTCTACATGGCGGCGAACTCGGATCTCTCCGAGGCCCCCGAGGACTCCGAGGACCCCGAGGACTCCGAGGACCCCGAGGACTCCGAGAATCCCGGCCCCTGGGCTGTTCCGCTCGGTTGCGACTTCATTGCGCGATTGACCTCGAGCGAGGAGTCTACGTTCCTCATCGACCAGGCCTCGGATGCCCCCCCGATACCTGATCATCAGTGGGCCCGTGCCCGGGGGCTGAAGAGCTTCGCGGGGTACCGGCTGTTCTCCCCGAGCGGGGAGGTCATCGGCGTCCTGGCCATTTTCAGCCAAGGACTCATCACTTCGGAAGACGACGTCTTCTTCGCCGGCCTGGCGGCCACCGCCTCGCAAATCGTTTGGATGGCCCACGCCGAGGAAGAGCGACACCAGCTCGTCACCGCGATCGAGCAGAGCGGCGAAATGGTCATCACGGCCGACGCCCGCTTGAAAATGCAGTACATCAACCCGGCCTTCTACCGGATCACCGGATTCTCTTGCGAGGATACCACCGATCGTCTGCTGAGCGATTTCCTGGATGCAGCCGATCCTGCGCCGGAGCAGGGTGATTTCCTCAAGACCCTGGCCAAGGGCCATCCCTGGGCAGGGCGCATCCGTTGCCGGAAGAAGGACGACACGAGCTTCGTGGCCGATGCCGTCATCTCACCGGTCCGAGATGATCGGCAGCGCGTGGTCAGCATCGTCGCTCAGCTACGCGACGTCTCCGAAATCGTCGAGATGGAGTCCCAGCTTCGCCAGTCACAGAAGATGGAGGCCATCGGGACCCTCGCCGGTGGCATCGCTCACGACTTCAACAACATGCTCTACGCCATCTTGGGATTCGCCGATCTCGCCATCGACGATGTCGCTCCCGATAGCCTCGCCAACGATTGTCTGCGGCGGATTCGCACGGCGGGAGAACGGGCTAGCTGCCTGGTCAAGCAGATCCTGGCGTTCAGCCATCCCGGCAAGGTCGAGTCTGCCCCCATTGCCCTTGACCCGATCGTACGCGAGGCCCTGGACTTCATGCGCGGTTCCCTGCCCGCCACGATCGAGCTGTGGCCTCACATCGACGCGAACTGCGGTCCTGTGCTGGCGGATCCAACGCAGATTCACCAGATCATCATGAACCTGTGCTCGAACGCGTTCCACGCCATGCGGGACTCGTGCGGCGTGTTAACCGTGTCGCTGTGCGAGGTCACGCTCTCCGAAGAAGAGGCGCAAGCCATTCTGGACCTCTCGCCCGGAAAGTATGCCCGCCTCTCGATCCAGGATACGGGGGTGGGCATGGACGAGACGGTACGTCGCCGAATCTTCGAGCCCTACTTCACGACCAAGACCGTGGGCGAAGGCACCGGCATGGGACTGGCTACCGTCCACAGCATCGTCACCTCGATGAACGGGTCGATCTCCGTACAGAGCCGGGTGAGTCAGGGAAGCCGCTTCGACATTTTCCTTCCCATCCATGAGTCCGCCGGCGAAGAACCTGACGTCCCGCGCCGGGATGGCAAGGCGACTCCGGGCAGCGAGAGGATTCTGCTGGTCGACGACGAGGACGCCATTGTGCGACTGGGCAAGCTCCACCTGGGTGGCCTGGGCTACGACGTAGCCGGATTCACCGACCCTCGTCAGGCCATCGAGATCTTCCGTGCCGACCCGGGAGGATTCGATGCTCTGATTACCGATCACGCCATGCCGCACGTGTCGGGGATCCAGTTGGCCGGGTACATCCGCCAACTGCGGCCGGATCTGCCGATCATCCTGTGTACGGGCTTCAGCGGAATGATCTCGAAGGAACCGGCCGCCCTTGCCGAAATTGACATGTACCTGGAGAAGCCGATCGAGATGCGGGCCTTGGCCCGCTCGCTTCGGTCGCTTCTGGACGAGTCCATCGAAAGAGGAGCTTGAGCCCGTGACACGAATTCTCGTCGTGGAAGATGATGAACAGGTCCGCACCATGCTTTGCATGACGCTTCGCCAGGCAGGCTACGAGACCGTGGAGGCCGACTCCGGGCGTTCAGCCCGAGAGGTGCAGGCGCGCCAGCCCGCCGACCTGGTCGTGACCGACATCATCATGCCGGAAGAAGACGGCCTCGAAACCATCATGCACTTCCGCAAGAACTACCCTCGAACGCGGCTCATCGCCATCTCCGGCGGAGGGCGGGTCGACGCCCGCGACTTCCTGAAGGACGCTCAGCTTCTGGGAGCAGCCGTAACGTTCCAGAAGCCGGTCGACCGTCGCCAACTCCTGGGCGCGGTTCGGGACCTGCTGGGAGAGGCCAAGCAGGACGACCAATCCGCCGCCTGAGCTGCGCTCCCCCTATCGTCGACGAGACCGGACCCAGCGATCCGCGTGCTACGAGGTGGGCTGCGAGCCGACCAGCTGCGAGCAGGCTGCAAGCCGACCGGCTGCGAGCAGGCTGCAAGCCGACCGGCTGCGAGGTGGGCTGCGCGCAGACCGGTTGCACGCGCTCTGTTGCGGGCCTACGATAGACGGCATGAGTCCGTCCCGCGTCCAGAAGCACACGCGCCGCCGACCCAGTGGCCGATCCAGTGGCCGGCACTGCGGCCGATCCAGCGGCGGCTCTAGCCGCCGGTCCAGCGGCCGGCCCAGCGGCGGATCGAGCGGTTATCCCTGGGCGACTCTGCCGCGGCAAGAGCTACTGGAGTGCCGACTGTGCGATT
>CAZZIF010000015.1:32844-33049 GCA_964654025.1 uncultured bacterium | reverse complement strand
CGGCGCCACACCCGCCCGCGTAGTCGCAGATACTGAGCTCGAGTTCGCGCGACAGAGTGAAGGCGTCATAGCCTTCGCCAATGGGTGCTGTACCCGTATCATCCGCGCAGCCCGCAAGGCCAAGCAATGCACCTGCCGTGATGGCCATCCCGATCGCGGCGGCCACCAGCGGCCGCATCCCTTCACATCTGAAGCATTGCGGCAG
>CAZZIF010000015.1:11586-32834 GCA_964654025.1 uncultured bacterium | reverse complement strand
GAGAGAGAGAGAGAGAGAGAGAGAGAGAGAGAGACTGTGTGAATGAGCGCGTGTACGGGCGTGCGTGTGAATGGGTGAGTGCGTGCGTGTACGTGTGTGCGTGCGTGTGAGTGCGTTTGTGCGTGTTCGTGCATGCGCACACAGAAGGCATGGTATTACTGGCAAGAGCCGTTGAACGCTCCGTCATGAAACGCATGATCATGTCCTCCTACACACAAGCCGACGCATCGCTGGCATGCTATCTCTGCAAGGACCATATGTCAAGCTCACTGGCAGCGCTGACGCTGAGAACGCCACCAATTCACCATCGTCATGAGCTCAGCACTGCCTTTGATCAACCCCTTGAGAGGATGTCCTCCTGGATTGATGGGTTGCTCCAGCGTCTCAGGCCACAGATGCTCGATCCACGCCCTGTAGAACCTGAAGCCGGGCGCGGACCGTTCTCGCGCGGGCAGACCCAGCAGAAGAGCGTAGAGCGCCCGGTTGTTCAGCGGCGAGCACTCCTCGAGGGCGATGTCCTGCTCGCGCGGGTAGATCGCACCCCAGTTCCCCATCCGTTGCTCCCAGTAGAAGAGATCCAGGAGGCCGATCCCCGACCTGCGGGCAAACGGCAGCGCGCTCACCGTCCAACGGCGGATCCGAGGTGTCACGAACGGATGGTCGGCTCCGAAGCCGGCCAAGATGCTGAGCATCCGAGCGCCGAGTCGTACGCCGAGTCGTACGCCGGGTCGTATCCTACTGCGTCCGTAGAAACAGCGTGTTACCTCACCCCCGTTCCCGTTCAGGTTGATCGTCCGGCCATCGGCGTTGTGATCCAGGTGATGCTGAAGATTCGCAGTCTTGCCTAGCAGCCGAGGCTGAAACATCTCCCGCTTGAGCAACGCCACCAGCTCGGGGGTCGGCCGCGACGGCCGGATCGCCTCGAAGCGCAGCCCCAGCTCGCCGGCAAGGCCGCGCGCAATGGCCACATCGACCGGCTGGCGAGCGTCTTGCTCAGCAGAACGGTCGAACACGTAGTAGCGGATCCGCTCGCGGAAGGGCCGCGAGGCCGCCAGGAGCAGGCGCGAGTCCCAGCCCGCCGTCAGCGGCTGAATGGCATCATAGCGGCTCAACAGCGCCTGGTAGGTTCCCCGAAGCAGCCGTGTGCCGGCAAGTATCACCTCCCGCTGGCTGATGCCGCTGCGTACCGTGAATGGAACTCGATCGATACGCCCGGACCGCAGGTCAAGACAGTGATTCGGCAACAAGCGGCGCAGCCGCATGTCAGGCCCCTCATCTCCGATCCAGGCTGATTCGCCGCCGAGGTGCTCGGGTGACGCCAGGAAGGCAGCTGTCTCCTCATCCAAACACGGCGACAAATCGTGGAAGTAGAGGAACAGCTTCACCGAAGAAGTCAAGAAGGGGGGTGACCATGTGGAGAGAGACTCGTCGTCCGACTCGTCGTCCGGCTCTCTGCTTTCGGCAAGAGAGTACCCTCGCTCCCGCCTACTTCCCCGCCTGAGAGAGAGAGAGGGGGGGGGAGGGGGAGAGAGAGTTTGTGTGCATATGTGTGTGTGTCATCGCGTCTATCTGTGGACGGCGGTGGCGTGGGGAGCAGCGGAGGGTCGGGGTCGTACGATGCAGCGTTGCTTGCGTAGAAGACCCGCCGCAACCCGCACGCATCGGTGGTGCAGCAGATACTCTCCTCGTTCTGATATAGGGCCACGAACCGGCCCGACATGGACTCAAGCGCCTTGAGCCACCCGGCGACCGTTTCGCCCGCCTGGGCCAAGCGGCCGGCAACCGCCTCGTTGTCGGCCTCGGGGTGATCGGGATCGAGGATCGGTCCCAGGATCATCACCTGCCGGTCTCGATGGACGGCTGCACTCACCGGGAGGACTTCCTGAGCATAGACGTGGTAGGCGCCGAATCGCGAATGGCGGAAGCCCTCGAGGCCGCCCGGACGAGGATGAAGGCTCAGGCAGTATTGGTTACGAAACATCGAGCGCCTCTCACTGAGACCTGCGACAACCTTACACAGACACGCCGAAGAACAAGAAGAAGGAGGAGGACCCCGGGAGCTACCGCTCCGTGCGCCCGACGGCGACAGTCGCAGGCTATGCTGAGGGCGGTCCGGCGTCAATCCGGACCGCCCTTCAAAGCGCGCTGTCGCACCTCACCCGCCGCGGTGCGGACAGCGGCGAGTGAGCGCCGGCGCTACCGGATCAGCGTCAGCTTGCGCGTCTGCACCTCTTCGCCCGCCGCCATGCGGCAGTAGTAGGTGCCGGCGGGCACCTGTGCGCCGTGGCCGTCCCGGCCGTCCCACTGCACGGCATTCTCGCCCACCGGCATCTCGCCGCTGGCGAGAGTGCGGACGAGCCGGCCCGTGGCGTCGTGCAGGGTCAGCTCGACGTCTGCGGCTGCCGGAAGGGCGAAGCGGATCGTGGCACCGCCGGCGAGGCCGCCGGCACTGCCCATGACCGGGTTCGGACGCATGGGCAGCAGCGTAGGCCGCAGCACCGCCCGGACTGCATCCGGCGCATCCGACATCGGCGGCGAGGAGTAGATCCGCACATCGTCGATGTACCAGCCCTCGCCCGCCACCGCGCCATCGGAGCTGAAGCTCCAGCGCAGGCGAACCGTGCCGGTGTAGCCGGTCAGATCCACCGCCACCTCTTGCCAATCATGGGCACCCGACCACACCGGCGTATCCTGGGCGAAGGGCCCGGGGGTGCCGCCGACGCGAACGAGGTACGGATACCCGCCCTCGGGCGTGAGGCCGTTCCAGGTCTGACCACCGTCGGCCGAGATCTCCAGCAGACCACCGTCGTAGCAGTACTCCGGATAAGCGGTGCTCACCTCCGCGTCCATCCAGTGCCAGAAGGCCAGCTCGGAACCTGCCGGCAGATCGAAGTCCGCGGTCTCGAGACAGGCGTAGAGCAGGTTGCCGTAGTCGGCGCTTCCCGCACCGCCGCACTTCCAGCTCGTCGTGCCCCCGGGCGTGTGGTTGCGGTAGGTCTCGACGTGCCACTCGTCGGCCCAGGAGCCGCCGGGTCCGGCGTAGTTGGTCCAGGAGGTCCCGCCGCCCTCGATATCGTCGGCGAAGATCTGGCCCACGGAGAAGACCATCGGCACCATGGCCTGATACAGGCCGTCGGTGCGCAGGTGCAGGTGCAGGTAGTGGGTGTAGACCTCGGGGCAATCCGGGGAGATGGCCACCGTGAACGGAGCTGTGATCAACTCCTCTCCCGGCGCGAGCAGGCCCAGGTTCTGGGGCGTCTCGTCGGGCACGAAGTACTCGGTGCCCGTGCCGAGGTCGGCGGTCAGCGGCGGCGTGTCGCTGCTACCGGTGTTCTGGATCCGCAGCGCCAGAGCCACCGTTTCGCCCGGCTCGGCAATGCCGTCGCCGTCGCCGCCGGCGCTGTCGTCGAGGTCATCCACGCTGACCATGTAGGCTGGGGCATGGGCCTCCAGGCCCAGCGCCACCGACAGCGGTTCCTCGTTCAATGTCACGGTGAAGCCCAGGTTCTCCAGATCAGGCACGTGGGTGTGGACCTGGAAGAGGAAGGGCACCGGGTTGGTGCCGCTCATGCCCGCGGGGATCGAGCCGAAGGAGACCTCATCGACCATCAGATGGGCATAGGTCGAGATCGTTTGCAGCGAACCGATCACTTCGCCGGCATCCTCGGAGCCCATGTTGTTCAAGGTCAGGGTCAGCTCGATCGTCTCCCCGAAGTCGATGACCCCGTCGCCATCACCCTGGGAGGCGCCTTCGTTGTCGTCGTCGATCGTGTAGCTCTCGAGTGCGAGGTAGACGCCCTCGAGGTTGCCCATCAGGTTCAGGATGTCACCCAGGTCCTCGGGTGTGCTGCTGTACTGGGGCGTCTCGTTCTCGAAGTCGTTGGCCTCGGCGTAGAGGAAGGCCTCACGCATCGAGATGACGCCGTCGTCGTTGGTGTCGGCGTTGACCGGATTGCCATAGGGATCCTCCCAGTTGACCGCGCTCGTCCAGTGGAAGACGAAGGTGTCGTACTGGTAGTCGGGCCCCATGGCCCAGGAGTACTCGTCGTAGGCCGCGGCACTGGCCCACACGCGGCCCTCACCCACGAGATCATCGATCATGCCGCCGCTGAAACACTGCTCGAAGGTGCCGATGATCGTCTCGCAGGGCATCATGTCGACGAGGTCGGCCAGCTGGTCGTCGCGCAGCTCCTCCCAGTTCCAGAGATTCAGGTATGCGTCCCAGCCGCTCTCCTGGCCACCGTGATCGGTGGTATAGATGAAGAGCTGATCCGAGGGGCTGAGAATCGTGGCCAGCTCATTGAAGACCTGTTCGATGTATTGATAGGTGGCCGGATACTGGATGTCGTCGTCGCCGTCCCCATCCAGGTCCGGTGGCGAGTTCGTGCCGTCGGAGCGATCGGGCGCCGGATTGGTGCCGTCGGAGATGCAGACGTAGATGTTCTCGTCCGGATACCCGTAGTAGTTGACCAGCGTCTTGTAGATGAAGGAGCTGTCGTTCCAGTAGCGGATGTGGTTGTTGCCCTGGCTGGCGCCGCCGCTGATGATGAACGCGTAGGCCTGGCCACGGCCGTCTGAGCCCACGGGTTCGGGCTTCTTGACCTCGGCCATGCGCCGGTCGAACCACTCGTGCAGGCGCGCGTTTTCCTCAGGGGTCGGGTTGTCCCGGCCGTTGGTGAGTTCGATCATCTCGAGCTGCCAGGCGGGGGGCACCATCGCCTTGTACTCCTCGACCGCTCCGGTGGCCGCGTCGACAAAGACGTAGCGGCAGTCGTGTTCCCAGTTGGCACGGGGATGCAGGTCGATGAAGAGAAAGAAGCCTTCGGCCGGTGCGGTGAACACGTCGCGCTTGTACGTCGACACCGTGGTCCCGGCCGATATCGTCTCGGGATAGACGAACAGGCGGATCCCCTCGGTCGTTCCGCCAAGCAGTGTCGTGGTGACGATCTGGGCCGCGTCGTCACGCGAATACGTGGTGGCGCGCGCCACGTCCATCGAAGCGCCGAGCAAGACGATCACCCCTAAGACCAGGCTTAGCCCGGCCAGGCCTCTGCCGGTAGACATCCTTGCGTGCATCGAAGCCTCCCCTGTTGTGATGATGTAGTGCGTGAGTGGAACTCGACGGTTCCTCGAGATGGCGTGGACACACACGACTGGGCGTAGTCGTACCCTTGCAGGCCATGGCTACACGGCATGCCTCCGGCCGCCCACAGGTGGGGAGGCCGGTTGCGGTAAGCTACGACTAGGTGTTCTTCAATATGCCCTTGCGCCTCGGGCGCGATTATACCACCCCGTCTTGGGGCTCGTCGCCCGGTGGTTGGGCTTTTTTGTGGGTGCCGGTCTCGCCCGCGCTGGTCTCGCCCGCGGCGGTCTCCGGGCCCTGGCCGGCACCGGGGGCGGCCTGCGCTTCGAGCTGCGCCCGCGTCAGTTCGTAGGCGCGCCCACACTGCGGGCAGTGGGCTTCGAGCTGCGCGTCGTCTCCGAAGAGTTCATCGAGCCGGCCTGCAAACATCTTGCCCGTGACCACCGCCAGCCGTTCGGCACTGCAGCCGCACGCGAATTGCACGGGCCGTTCCTCGATCTTCTGGGTTGTCTCTTCCTCCAGCAGCGCCAGGACCTCGTCGCGGGTAAGATCATGCAGCCAGGCCTCGTCGATGTCCGGGAGCGCCATCACCATGTAGAAGCGGTCTTCCTCCAGTTCGAAGAAGCGAACCGTGAGCTGTTCGGATTGGGTGTAGTACTGCTCGAAGATGGAGAGAATGTCGAATCCGGTTACCGCCAGGATGCTGAGCTGCGGCTCCCCGGTGCGTCGCACGGCCTGGACGATGAGCCGTGTTTCGGGCTCGGCCTTGACGTGGTCGGTGTAGTAGCGGCCGACGACCCGGCCGGCGGAGGCATCGCAGGTGACGAAGATGTTGAGCGGTGGCTCGGGGAAGTTGATGGTCCAGGCCGTGTTCTCGTCGGTGGGCCGGCAGGTGAGATACAGGGCGGCCGCCGCCAGGGCCTGACGCATCATGATCAGGATCAGGCCGTCAGGATCGCCCACCCACGCCCGGCTGTGCTCGAGGTAGGCACGAAAGAGCCGGCCGAAGTCGGCCTTCGCCAGCAACACGTTGCGATCCTTGGAGATGAACCGCTCGACGACCGCATCTCTCTGGCTCATGTCCCTTGCCTCTCTCGCATCACCCACATCACCGCCATGTCACCCATCCCCCGTGGCCGCCCCGTGGCCGCCACGTTGCCGCCACGTTGCCGCCCGACTAGGCCGACTAGGGCGACCAGGCCGACGAGGCCGGCCAGGACGGCCAGGGTGTTCCTTACCGGCACCAGCTCGAAGTCACGATAGCCGAAGGAGCGGACCTTGCGCAATCGGCCTGCGATGCGCATGATGGTTCGAGTCTTGGGAATCATGGATCGGGAAGAAGTCCGCTGGAGAGCACTTCCATGAGTCGACACACCTCACGTCCCCGTTGCCCGGGCTTGCCCGGCCGCATCCGGCTACCGTGGCCGCCTTCCGCTCCGGCCGCGGTCACCTCGACGATCTCGGTGGCCGTGCCGTTCCTTGCGGCGGTGGCATGGCTCGGCATCGGCCTGCTGGGATGCCAGAGCGCCGAGGACGGCCCCACCGCCGAGAAATTCGTCGAGACCCGCGAGGTCATGGGCACGCTGGCCACGATCACGGTGATCGCCGAAGGCGGCAGAGACGCCGTGAGCCCGATGGAAGCTGCCTTCGCCGCGCTCGATAGCGTCAACGCCCGGATGAGCGCCTACCAGACCGAGTCGGATATCGGGCGGCTCAACCGCGCCGGCGCCGCCGAACGGGTGGTGGTGGATCCGGCGACCTTCGAGGTCCTTGAGTACGCTCGCCAGTGTGGCGAGCTGTCCGGTGGCGCGTTCGACATCACCGTGGGGCCCCTGATCGGTCTGTGGCGGGAGGCGGCCGGGCGCGACCAGCCGCCGACCGAGGAGGAACTCGCCACCGTCCTGGCCCGCGTGGGATTGAAGCACCTCGGCACCGACCCCGACCGGCGGGAAGTGTGGTTCCTGCGCGACGGGATGCGGATCGATCTGGGTGGGATCGCCAAGGGATATGGCATCGACCGGGCGGTCGCCGCGTTGCAGGCAGAGGGTATCGAGGCCGGTATCGTCGAGGTCGGCGGCGACTTGCGCTGTTTCGGCCGGATTCCACAGGGATTGATCGGGAAGCAGGCGGCATTGCCGGTACGCACCCTCCGGCGCAAGAGCCCCGGGCCGGTGGGGTCCAGCCAGGAGGCGCAGCCCCCCGAGGGCTTTTTCCCCGGGCTGCGGCGCACCGATGCCGCGCCCTTGACCCCGCGCCGGCCATGGCCGCTGGGCATCCAGAGCCCGTTTGCCGAGGAGCTGCTGGGCAAGATCGTGCTCTCGGAGGGCGCAGTGGCAACATCTGGCCATTACAGGCGTTACGCATCCGTAGCTGGACGGCGCTACTCCCACATCCTGGATCCTCGCACGGGCCGGCCCGTGGAAGACCCGGCAAGCGTGACGGTGATCGCCGACGACGCCCTCACCGCCGACGCGCTGGCGACCACGATCTCCGTGCTCGGCACGCATGACGGAATGGTGCTGGCCGATTCGCTCCCGGGGGTGGAAGCGGCCATCGTCGAGGGCACAGCCGAGCAGCCGATCATCCACCGTTCGGCGGGATTCCCGAAGATCAAGGCCGTGGCCGAGCCATGAGGCGCCGCCATGCACGAACTGTGACAATGGCATGATCCTCACCGAGTTCTAACGCACTTCTAATTTCCAAGTGTGACCCTTCGCGCGTTTCGTGATAATGCTTGAACCGCTCGAGAACTGTGGGGATGCCATGAGCAGCGCATACATTCTCCTCATCGAGGACGACGAGGACATCCAGCAACTCGTCGAGTACAACCTCCTGAAGGAGGGCTACCGGGTCAGTTGCACGGAGAATGGTGAGGACGGCCTCGACCTGGTTCGCAAGGAGAACCCCGATCTGGTTTTGCTGGATCTCATGTTGCCGGGCATCGACGGGCTGCAAGTCTGTCGCACCCTCAAGCGCGATCCCCAGACGGCCAAGACCGCCATCATCATGCTGACCGCGAAGGGCGAGGAATCCGACGTCGTCACGGGCCTCGAGATGGGCGCCGACGACTACGTGCCGAAGCCGTTCAGCCCCAAAGTGCTGATGGCCAGGATTCGCGCGGTCCTGCGCCGGCGGGAACAACCGTCCCGTCAGAAGGACGCCATCCTGCGGATTCATGATCTGGTGATCGACCCCGGGCGCCATGAGGTCCATGTGGGCCAGAAACTGGTTCGGCTGACCTACACCGAGTTCAAGCTGTTGCAGTTGTTGGCGGGACGGCCGGGCTGGGTCTTCACGCGGTATCAAATCGTCAACGCCATCCGCGGTCAGGACTATGTGGTCACCGACCGGGCAGTGGACGTGCAGGTCGTCGGGCTTCGGAAGAAACTGGGCAAGGCCGGCAGCTACATCGAGACCGTCCGGGGGGTCGGCTACCGGTTCAAGGACGAATCGTAGGCAGGTTGCGGTGGGAAAGCGACGACTATTCTGGCACCTGTTTCCGTCGTATCTGACGGTCATGCTCCTCGCGTTGGTCGCGGTGACGTGGATCACGACGCGGTCGGTTCGTCACTTCCATCTGGAGCAGACCATCGCGGATCTGGTGGCCCAGGCCGAACTCCTGCGCGATCAGGTCGAGCCCTATCTCGCCTCGGGCGATGACCCCGCGCTCAATGCCCTGGCCCAGCGCTTGGGCAAGCGCGCCGAAACCCGGATCACGGTCGTCCGTGAAGACGGCACCGTGCTCGCCGATTCCGACCACGCGCCCGAGGAGATGCTGCCGCACACCGGCAGGGCCCGTCCCGAGCTGGCCGCGGCATTCGAGGGCCAGCGGGGCCACGACACCCGCTACAGCCACACTCTCCAGCGGACGATGTTGTACGTGGCCATCCCCTTGATTTCACCCGCCAACGACGCCACCCGGCCTCGCCCGGACGGTGCCTTGCGCATGTCGATCCCGATGACGACCCTGGATGCGGCCGTGCGCTCGATCCGGTCGCAAATCGTCTTCGGCGCGGTGGTGGTGGCAGCCGTCTTCCTGTTGGTCGGCTGGGCGCTGGCGCGGCGCATCAGCGAGCCGCTCGAGGGCCTGCGCTCGGCCGCGCAGGCCTATGCGCGGGGAGAGCTGCGGCAGGCGCTACCGGTCTCGGACATCGAGGAGATCTCGAGCCTGGCGACCTCGATGAGCACGATGGCGGCCCAGATCGACGAGCGGCTGCAGACGATCACCCAGCAGCGCAACGAACGCGAGGCGATCCTGATCAGCATGGTCGAAGGCGTGCTGGCCGTCGACGCCGACGAGCGGATCGTGAGTCTGAACCAGGGCTGTTCGCACATGCTCGGCATTGATCCGGACTTCGCGCGCGGGAAGCGCATTCAGGAGACGATCCGCATCCCGGATCTGCAGGCCCTGGTGCTCAAGACTCTGTCCGAGCCCGGCAATGTCGAAGGCACGATCATCCTCCGAAACGGTGACGAACGGTTCCTGCATGTTCATGGCTCTACGTTGCGGGACTCGCGCGGGAAGCCCATCGGCGCCGTGCTGGTGCTGAACGACATCACCCGTCTTCAGCGCCTCGAACGCATGCGCCGCGATTTCGTCGCCAATGTATCCCACGAGCTCAAGACACCGATCACCTCGGTCAAGATGGCGGTAGAGGCGCTCGAGGACCTGCCGCTCGAAGCCGGCGAGCAGGCCCGGCGGTTCCTGATGATCATCGCGCGCCAGGCCAGCCGCCTCGAAGCGATCGTGGAGGACTTGCTGCACCTGTCGCGTATCGAGCAGAGCGCCGAGGGTGATGCGATCGACTTCACGGATGCGGACTTGGATCACGTGCTGACGGCGGCCATCCAGGCCTGCGCTCCGAAGGCGGCCCAGCGCCACATCTTGATAGAACTCAACAGCGAACCGGACCTTTGCGGCCGGCTCAATCCAACGCTGCTCGAGAACGCGGTCGTCAACCTGATCGACAACGCGGTCAAGTACAGTCCCGAGGGCACGACCGTCCAGGTGGTGGCCCGTCAGGAGACCGGGGATTTCGTGATCGAGGTTCACGATCAGGGCCCCGGCATCGGCAGCGAGCACCTGGAGCGCATCTTCGAACGGTTCTACCGCGTCGACAAAGGACGCAGCCGGGAGATGGGGGGCACCGGGCTGGGGCTGTCGATCGTCAAGCACATTGCCCAAGCCCATGGCGGCAGCATCCGCGCGGTGAGCACACCGGGCGCGGGCAGCACCTTCGTGATCCGCCTCCCCGTGGGTGGGCCGCGCAAGGCTTGACCGGTCGGGGGGGTCTCACGAATACGTGACCAGCATCTAACGAATCGCTAACAATGGGCTAGTAAAAGACCTTGAACATGTGGCGGTTTTTGGTCAAACCGCAAGATGGGCCCACCAAGCGAGAAGAAAGGAAGCCAAGTCATGTGGAAGGTCAGCATTGGTAACGTGGCCCTGGCGGGGCTCTTCGCCCTGTTGGGCATCATGGGGGCGGGCACGCAGGCGGCCACCGCGGAGAGCATTACCATCGATGGATCCACCACCGTCGGCCCCATCGCCAAGGCATTCGCCGAGTACTACATGGGCCTACATCAGGATGTGAACATCACCGTGAGCGAGTCCGGCAGTGGTAACGGCGCCAAGAGCCTCATCAACGGCGCGTGCGACATCGCGGCCATGTCCCGCTTCATGAAAGAGAAAGAATTCAGCGCGGCGGTGGAGAAGGGGATCCAGCCGGTGGCTCACGTGGCGGCTATGGATGGTATCGCGCTGATCGTGCATCCCGCCAACCCGATCAAGAACATCACCGTCGAGCAAACCCGCGACATCTACCTCGGCAACATCAAGAACTGGAGCGAGCTTGGCGGCCCGAACCAAGACATCGTGGTCATCAGCCGCGACACCAACAGCGGCACCTACGAGACCTTCGAAGGCCTGGTGATGGACAAGCAGAAGATGGGCGAGAAGGTCGAGTACCTGGGAAGCAACGGGGCGGTCCGCCAGAAGGTCCAGAGCACTCAGGCCGCCATCGGGTACGTGGGGCTCGGCTTCGTGGACCGTACGGTCAAGCCGCTGGTGGTCAACGGTATCGAACCGAACCGTCAGACGGTGGCGTCGGGCCGCTATCCGATCGCGCGACCTCTGTACCTGTTCACCAACGGCTACCCCAAGCTGGGTAGCACAGTGCACGCTTTCGTGACCTTGCACTTGTCCCGCAAGGGGCAGGAGATCATCGAAGCCATCGGCTTCGTCCCGGTCACGAGCTACTAGAGAGCCCCGCGGATCGCCTGCGCCGGTCTCTTCGTTGAGTCGGCGCCGGCTGGAAGCGAACGATATCGACACCCGCGGTTCTTCGTCCGGCGAAGAACCGCGGTCACACATCCAAGAGGGGTGTTCGTGAGTCCGGCCAGCAGACAAACCATGCACGCAGATGCGCGCGGTAGTGGGCTGCACAACCTGCGCGGCGACCTGCTCATGAGCGAGCGCGACAGCCGTCTGCGCAAGGTAGCCGCCCTGCTGGGCCATGGGCTCTTGCTGGCCGTGACGTCGAGTTCGGCGATTGTCGTCTTCTTCATCTTCTACTTCATCTTCCGCGACGCGCTTCCCTTCTTTCAGCTCCAGGGCTTCGCGGAGTTCTTCTCGAGCACGCGCTGGTATCCCTCCGGGACCCCCCCGGAGTTCGGCACCCTCGCGATCTTCGTCGGCAGCGGCCTGGTCACCCTCGGCGCCATCGCGGTGGCGACACCGCTGGGCGTTTCGGCAGCCGTGTGCCTCAGCGATGTCTTGCCCTTCTCTGTGCGACAGGCGGTCAAGCCGGTCATCGAGATCCTGGCCGCCATCCCGTCGGTGGCTTACGGTTTCTTCGCTCTGGTGGTCTTCGCCCCCATGCTTCAGGAGAGCGGCGGCCGCATCCTGGCAACCGCCACCTGGCTCCTGGGCATTCCGATCCTGGGGTTGACCTCGATCGTGGTCAGCGACCTTCTCGCCCATCGTTTCCAGGGTGGGACTCGCCAGATCGCCCGCGGCGCCAGCTTCCTCGCGCTGGCCGGACTCTCTGCCTTCTTCCTGGCCCGGTTGGCCTCCACTCTGGGCGCGCTGGAGATCTCCAGCGGCACGAATGCCCTCAACGTCTCGATCATCCTCGGCATCATGGCCTTGCCCACGATCGTCAGCGTATCGGAGGATGCGCTGCAAGCAGTCGGACGAGAGCTGCGCGAGGGGAGCTACGCCCTGGGCGCGACCCGGGCCGAGACGATCCTCAAGGTCGTGATCCCGGCGGCAAGCAGCGGGATCATGGCCGCGGTCATTCTGGGGATCATGCGCGTGATCGGCGAGACCATGGTGGTCTGGATGGCCTCGGGCAATGCCTCGCAGATCCCCGAGCCCTGGTACAACCTGCTCGAGCCCATCCGCACGCTGACGGCAACCATCGCCGGGGACATGGGTGAGGCCGACCATGTCACCGGCTCCTCGCGCTACCACGTGCTCTTCGCCATGGCGTTCTCGCTGCTGGCGATCTCCTTCGCCTGCAATCTGGCGAGCGAGTGGATCGTCGTCCGCTCCCGCAAAAAGGCGAGAAGCTGATCATGGAAGTTGCGACGCGCAAACTGCTGGACCGTTCCTTCTCAGGACTTGGCTTCCTGTCGATCTTCCTGATGGCGGCCTCGCTGCTCGTGATCTTGACGCCCATCTTCGTCCGCGGCATGGGGGCCATTGTCTTCAAGGGTACGGTCGAGTTCCGCCGGATGCAGCTCGAGCGCTTCGAGCGCGGCAACCGCGAGGAGATCGGCGCCGAGGTCGCGGCCGCCTGGGCGGCGCGGCAACCGGTGCTCGATATGATTGCCGACTTCCGGACCGAGCTAGACGAGATGGGCATCGTCGAGCGGATGAAGTATCGCGATGCCCTGGGTGAGATCGAAGCGGCCTTGCGCGAGCTCTTCGGCCCCTTTCCCGGCGAACCCGATCCGGTCATGCCGCGGGATCAGTACGGACAGACCCGCTGGGACCGCACGCAGGTTCACCTCCATCACGTGCTCTACCGCACCGAGTACGACTATTCCGACCCGGATCGAATGGGGGTTCCCGTCGATGTGCCGCGCGCCGACGAATTCGAGGGCACCGCGCTCGCGCCCTTCTTCCCCTACCTCGAAGAGCACATCGAGGAGATGATGCACCCGAAGCTGACCCTCTACGGCGGCTTCATCACCGACGATTCGATCGACGCCCACATCTTCGGCGGTATCTGGCCCGAAGTGCTGGGCACGTTCTATCTCACGCTGGGCGCCATGCTCTTCGCCTTGCCGATGGGGGTGATCTCGGCCATCTACCTGGTCGAATACGCGCACGAGGGCCGCTTCATCAGTTTCTTGCGAACCTGCATCAGCACCCTGGCCGGCGTCCCCAGCATCGTCTTCGCCCTCTTCGGCCTGGCCTTCTTCATCAACTCCTTGCAGCTCACCGAGAGCAAGAGCCTCTTGGCCGGTTCGCTGACCTTGGGCTGTCTGGTGCTGCCCACGGTCATCCGCGCCTCGGAGGAGGCCATTCGGGCGGTGCCGGCCACCTACAAGGAGGCGGCCCTGAGCCTGGGGGCCAGTCGCTGGCGGGCGGTGGTAACCGTCATCCTTCCGGCGGCGTTGCCGGGAGTCTTGACCGGCACGGTCATCAGCATGGGCCGCGCGGCGGGCGAAACGGCGCCGATCATCTTCACGGCGGCGGTCAGCGTGGGCAAGCCGCTCAACCTCTTCAAGGCGAAGTTCTGGGAAATCCTCTCCCAGCCAACCCCGGCGCTGCCGTGGAACATCTACAATCTGGCCACTGAGCATGAAGCGGTCGACGAGATTCGCCACGTTCAGTTCGGCATGGTCTTCGTATTGGTGATGCTCGTGCTGATCCTGAACACCACCGCGATCATCCTGCGCGCGAGGATCGCGAAGAAACTGAGGGGCTAGGTCCATGTCGACGCCCAAATTCGATCTATCGGTTCCCGATAAGAAGGCGGACGTCCTGCGTTCGGCGCCCGAAGAGCGCCCGCACATCATCTCCGAGGAGTTCTCGATCTTCTACGGGGAGAACGAAGCCGTGCGCCAGGTGACCATGAAGATCCCCGAGGGACTCGTCACGGCGATCATCGGGCCGAGCGGCTGCGGCAAGAGCACGTTCCTGCGCGCGATCAACCGGATGAACGATTTGATTCCCGGCTGTTACACGAAGGGCAAGCTCATCTTCGACGGACAGGACATCTACGGGCCCAAGGTGGATGTCACCACGCTGCGGCAACGGGTGGGCATGGTCTTCCAGAAGCCGAATCCGTTCCCCAAGTCGATCTTCGAGAACGTGGCCTATGGCCCCCGAATCCTGGGCATCAACAACAAGTCCCAGCTCAACGACATTGTCGAGCAAAGCCTGATCCGCTCGGCGCTGTTCGAGGAGGTCAAGGACCGCTTGAACGCCAACGCGCTCGGTCTCTCCGGCGGCCAACAGCAGCGTTTGTGCATCGCGCGGGCCCTGGCCATCAGCCCGGATGTCTTGCTGATGGATGAGCCCACCTCCGCGCTCGACCCGCGTTCAACGACGCGGATCGAGGACCTGATCGGTGAGTTGCGCGGCCAGTACACCATCTGTATCGTCACCCACAACATGCAGCAGGCGGCCCGCGTGTCCGACTTCACCGCGTTTCTATACGAGGGGTGGTTGATCGAGTTTGGGCTCACCGAGGAACTCTTCACCAATCCCGAGAAGAAACAGACCGAAGACTACATCACCGGCCGCTTCGGTTAGACCGCGGCAAGGAGCCCGACCAATGTCGATGCATATGACCCGTGAGATTGACAGCCTCAAGCGCATGATCCTCTCGCTCAGCGCTGTCGTGGAGGAGAGCGTTCAGAAGGCGGTGTGGTCGATCGAGAAGCTGGATCGCACGTTGGCGCAAGAGGTGATCGACACCGACCTCGAGATCGACCGCATCGAGGTCGAGGTCGAAGAGGCCTGTCTGAAGGCCCTGGCGCTGTATCAACCGGTGGCGGTGGATCTGCGCTTCATCATCGCGGTCCTCAAGATCAACAACGATCTGGAGCGCATCGGTGACCTGGCGGTCAATATCGCCAGCCGAACCCTGTTCCTCTGCGACGCCCCGCGCCGCGTCACGCCGTTCGACTTCAGCGAGATTTGCCACAAGACACTGGACATGCTGCGGATCAGCCTCGACAGCCTCATGACGATGGATGCCTCCCGCGCCAGTCGGGTGCTGACGCTCGACGACGAGGTCGATGAGATCAACCGCAACATCTTCGGGCGGATCTTCGAGATGATTCGCCAGTCACCCGAGGACGCCGAGGTGCTCATCAGCTACTTGAGCGGGAGCCGATTGCTCGAGCGGATCGCCGACCACGCCACCAACATCGCCGAGGACGTCATCTATATGATCGAGGGCTGGATCGTGCGCCACGGCGGCGCCTTCGCCGACGAGGACGACGCGGGCGCGCAGGCCGAAACCGAGGCCAAACAGAGCGGGCCCTCCCAGCCGTCGAATCCATAGTCCATAGCCCCGTAGCCCCGTTTGCAAGTTCCTTGACTCCTCCCTTCTTCATGGGCGATTCTTGGCCCTTCCGTGAAGACTTTCCGGTGGTCTGCAGACGAGGAGAATTCTGCATGGCGGTCCGAAAGCCGATCCCCGAGCGTCTGGAGGGGCGAGTACGCTCCTTCACAGGCGGCGTCCATCCCCCCGAGCACAAGGGGATTACCGAGCACCTGGCCACCGAACGGGCCCCCATCCCCCCCGAGGTCGTCCTTCCGCTCTCGATGCACGTCGGGGCCCCCGCCACGCCGGTCGTGGAAAAGAAGGACGAGGTCTCCCGCGGCCAGCTGTTGGCCAAGGCCGCCGGGTTCGTCTCCGCCCCCATCCACAGTCCGGTCTGTGGCACGGTCAAGGAGATCGCCCCGCATCCCCACCAGAGCGGGCGCATGGCCCCGGCCATCGTGATCACGGTCGATGCCGACAAGACCGCCGAAGCCATCGCGGCCGAAGAGACCGAACCGATCCCGGCCGATCTCGATCTGAGCAGTTACGAGGGGCAGCAGATCATCGATGCGGTCAAGGACGCCGGCATCGTAGGCCTGGGTGGGGCGGCATTCCCCTCCTTCATCAAGATGCTGCCCAACGACGAGAAGCCCATCGACATCGTCATCTTGAACGGCACCGAGTGCGAGCCGTACTTGACGGCCGACCACCGGGCCATGCTGGAGATGCCCGGCCAGATCCTGGCCGGTCTGCGTCTGGCGATGAAGGCCACCGGCGCTCCCCGGGGGGCGATCGGCATCGAAGACAACAAGCCCGACGCCATCGAGTCGATGAAACGCACCCTCGACGCCGCCGGGATCGGCGAGCGGATCGAGGTCTGCACGCTCAAGACGAAGTATCCGCAGGGCGGTGAGCGCACGTTGATCCCGGTCATCACCGGTCGGGAGGTTCCCGTGGGCGGCTTCCCGCCGGATGTGGGCGTCGCGATCTTCAACGTGGGCACCGCCGCCGCGATCGCCGCAGCCGTCGCGCGCGGGCGGCCCCTCATCGAGCGCATCGTCACCCTGACCGGGCACGGGCTACGCCAGCCCGGCAACCTGATCTCCCTGATCGGTACGCCGCTCTCCTTCCTGATCGATCAGCGCGGCGGCACGACCGAGGACGCCGGCATGGCCATTCTGGGCGGCCCCATGATGGGCCCGACGGCCGCCACCCTGGAACTGCCCGTACTGAAGGGCATGAGCGGGGTGACGATCCTGACCTCCGATGAGATCAAGGAGGCGCGCGAGTACGCCTGCATCCGCTGCGGCCGGTGTGTCGATGCCTGTCCGCTGGGCTTGATGCCCGCGCTCCTGATGCGGCTCTGTCAGTATCGCCGCGTGCAGGAGGCCCTGGACAACCATTTGATGGCCTGCGTGGAGTGCGGCACGTGCAGCTACGTCTGCCCCAGCCAGATTCATCTCGTGCAGTACATGCGTTCGGGCAAAGTACAGGCCCGCGCGTTGCAGACGAAGAAGAACTAGATCGGCCCCGGGAAGACCGGATCGAGCGAAGGAGGTCCATGTCCATGGCTGCCGAGGAGAAGAAGGGCTCTGGGCTCTTTGCCGTGGAGAGCTCTCCTCATGTCAGTGGCAACCTGACCACGCCGCGCGTAATGTTCGACGTGCTGCTCGCGCTGCTGCCGGCCACCGTGGCCGCGCTGTGGCTGTTCGGCGGCTGGGCGTTGCTCTTGATGGTGTCCTGCATCGCCGGCGCCGTGGCAGCCGAGGCCTTCGCCAACCGACTGATGGGCCGGCCGCAGACGACCCGCGACCTGAGCGCGGTGGTCACCGGCTTGATCCTGGCCTTCTGCCTACCGCCGACGTTCCCCTTCTACTTCGGCTTCCTGGGCGGGGCGGTCTCGACCGGTATCGGCAAGATGGTCTTCGGCGGTCTGGGCTGCAACGTCTTCAACCCGGCCATGGTGGGGCGCGCCTTTCTCACGGCCTGCTTCGGCACGATGATGACGACCTGGACCGAGCCGTTCACGATGCAGACGATCGGGCTCGAGGCGGTGACGCAGGCGACGCCGCTCGGGATCGCCAAGGAGATCCTCAAGGCGGGTGGCGATCCGGAGAAGACCCGCGCCCTCGCAAATTTGTTGCCCAAGATGTTCATCGGCAGTACCGGTGGATCGCTGGGTGAGACCTCCAGCCTGGCGATCCTGCTGGGCGGCGGCTGGATGCTGCTGCGGCGGACGATCACCTGGCACATTCCCGCCGGCGTGCTTCTAGGCGCCCTCCTCTTCGCGGTCCCGAGTTGGCTGGTGCGTCCGGACGCGGTGGTCAACCCCCTGGCTCACTTGCTCGGGGGGGCCATGCTCTTCGGCGCCTTCATCATTGCGACCGATCCGGTGTCCTGCCCCCTATCGCCCAAGGGACGGTTCATCTTCGGGGTGGGCATCGGGCTTCTCACGATGCTCATCCGCATCGTGGGCGGCTATCCGGAGGGGGTCATGTACGCGGTCCTCCTGATGAACTCGGTCTCCCCCTTCCTCGACCGCTGGACGCGGACGCGGCCTCTGGGGCTGCAGGAGGGTGCCCATGCTTAGTTTTCTGCGCGTCTCCTGGCTGGTCCTGGTCTGCGCGTTCGGCTTCGGCCTTCTCCTGGCCGGGATCTACTCGAGCTTGGAGCCCAGGATCGAGGCCAATCGCATCGCCACCCTGAACCGGGGAATCCGCTCCATTCTCGCCCGGGCCGATTCGGTCCAGGCCGACACGATCCGGGTTCGCGAGGCCGGCATGGACGTTCCGGCAGTCGTCTACACCGGCCTCTCGTCGGCCGGACGACCGGTCGGCTATGTGTTCCGGGCCGAGGGGACCGGATTCCAGGACAAGATCGAGTTGCTCGTGGGCGTCGATCCCGAGTTCACAACCTACCGGGGTATCTCCGTACTCTTCGCCGCCGAGACCCCCGGCTTCGGGGACGCAATCCGCGACTCGGCCATCTTCAAGAGCCAGTTCGTCGGCGCCCCGGTCGATCCGCCTCTCACGGTCGTCAAGACCGGCGACCGAACCAAGACCGATGACAGCGAGATCGTCTCGATCACCGGCGCCACGATCACCACCGAGGCGGTCACCAATCTCATCAACCGCCGGGTCGAGATGATTCGGCCGAAGGTGCGTGCCCTGGGCGGCAGCCAGCAAACCGAACCCGCAGACGCGTCGCAATAGGAGCCGTCGCAATAGGAGCCAAGGATATGTCCGAAGCCACGCAGACAGCAGCGGCCTCGGCCGAGCCGGGGCAGATGGCCAAGGCCCTCTCAGGATTCGTCAAGAACCTGTGGGAAGAGAACCCGGTCTTCCGATCCCTCCTGGGAATGTGCCCCATCCTGGCAGTGACGGCCGCCTGCAAGCCGGCCCTCACCATGGGCCTGGCTGCGACCTTCGTCGTGGTCTGCGCCAACATCATGGTGAGCCTGATGCGCAAGGCACTCACGCCGCACCTGCGCATCCTGATGTTCACACTGACGATCTCGGTCTTCGTCACGATCGCCGACCTCATTCTGAAGGCGTTCCTGCCGGCGATGAGCGAGGTCTTGGGGCCGTTCGTGCCGCTGATCATCGTCAACTGCATGATCATCGCGCGGGCCGAATCCTGTGCCTCGAAGAACGGGTTCCTCGTCTCGGCGATGGACGGGTTCGGCACCGGATTCGGGTTCACGCTGGCCCTGGTGATGCTGGCAACGATTCGTGAGGTGCTGGGCAACGGCACCTGGTTCGACGTGCGGGTGCTCCCGGATTGGTGGGTACCCTGGACGATCATGAAGCTGCCGGCCGGCGCCTTCATCACGTTGGGCTTCATGCTGGCCTTCATCGTGCACCGGCATGCACGCTCGCAGGCCAAGAAGGCCCGGACGGCCCAGTAGCCGATAGAAAAGACCCCCTCGCCGGGGGCTCAGTTGGGAGGAAGGAAGCGACATGGATGGAATCACCGATCTGATCGTCGTGTTTCTGTCGATCGCGCTGGTCAACAACCTGGTCTTCATGAAATTCCTGGGGATCTGCCCCTACCTGGGTGTTTCGAAGAAGATCGACATGGCCTTCGGGATGGGACTGGCGGTGACCTTCGTCCTGACGCTCTCGGCCACGATGACCTGGCTCATCAACAACCTCGTCCTCATCCCGATGAACCTGGAGTTCACCAAGTACATCGCCTTCATTCTGGTCATCGCCAGCATGGTCCAGCTCGTCGAGATGTACGTCCGCAAGTTCTACCCGGCCCTCTACCAGAGCTTCGGCATCTTCTTGCCGCTCATCACGACCAACTGCGCGATCCTGGGCACCTGTCTGTTCATCGATCTGTGGGGGTACAACTTCATCGAGGCGGTCGTCGCCGGCTTTGGAGGCGGTTTGGGCTTCACGATGGCGATCTCGATCATGGCCGGCATCCGCGAACAACTGGAGATGGCCGAACTCCCCAAGGCCATGGAGGGCGCCGGCATCACACTCGTGACCGCCGGCATCCTGACGCTGGCCTTCATGGGGTTCTCGGGGATGGTCCGCTAGGGGCCAGGACGCGGCAACCGGGCGGCGGCGACGTTGCGGCCGCCACGCGGTGACCGCGAAGTGGTAGCAGCTGAGAAGAGATAGCCGCTGACAGGAGGAGATCATGGCATTGGCGCCGATGCTTACCCTTCCCGCCTGGATCGTGGGCGCCCTGGTCGTCAACACCCCCCTGATCCTGCTGGTGATCGGGCTCTTCTTCGCCATCATGCTGACGATCGCGCACAGCAAGCTCAAGGTGGAGGTCGACCCCCGCGTAGTCCAGGTCCGCGACGCCCTTCCGAGTGCCAACTGCGGCGGCTGCGGATACGCCAGCTGCGATCAGTTCGCCGAGGCCGTGGTCGCCGGGGATGCCGAGCCGGGAGGCTGTGTGGTGTTGAGCGCCGATGCGATGCAAAGCATTGCCGGAATCCTGGGCGTCAAGGCCTCGACCGCCGCCCCGAAGCGGGCCGTCATCCATTGCGGGGCCCGCGATGACGAGCGACTGGCCCGCGCCGATTATCGCGGTGTGGCCACCTGCGCCGAGATGAACCTGGTCGCCGGCGTCCAGGGTTGCGCCTACGGCTGCCTGGGGCTCGGTGATTGTGAGCGGTCCTGCCCCTTCGATGCCATCCGCATAGACCGCGGTCTGCCGATCATCGACATCGTCGCCTGCACTGGCTGCGGCAACTGCGTCGTGGCCTGTCCGCGCAACATCATCTCCATCGAGAGCATGATCGAGGACCCGCTGGTGGTCATCGCCTGTAGCTCGAAGGATCCGGGCAAGGTCGTCCGCGGCAATTGCACCGTCGGCTGCATCGCCTGCGGGATCTGCGCCAAGCAGAACGGTGATGTCTTCGTCATCGAGAACAACCTCTGCGAGGTCAAGTACGCGCCGAAGGACTACGTGGGCGGCGAGGGCATCGACACCGCGGTGGCCAAGTGCCCCACCGTGTGCCTGCGGCGGGTGGGGGCTGCCATCGACGATCCGCACGCAATGGTAGAGGAGCGGGCGCGGGAGAAGGCCGAGCGGGCCAAGAAGGCAGCCGAGGCCAAGAAGGCCGCGGAGGCCGAGAAGGCCGCGGAGGCCGAGAAGGCCGAGGCCGAGAAGGCCGAAGCCAAGAAGGCCGA
>CAZZIF010000015.1:0-11486 GCA_964654025.1 uncultured bacterium | reverse complement strand
AGAAGGCCGAAGCCAAGAAGGCCGAGGCCGCGGAGGCATCCGCGGAGGCATCCGGCGGCGAGCCCAGCTCTACCTAGTCACTGCCGGGCACCTGGGCACCTGGATCAGGACGCCGGCCGCATTCCGCCGGCAAAGGCGGCCAGCGCGACGGGGTCGGTCTTCGCACCGAGTTTCGTGGCCCGGACCGCCTTGATCAGAGCTTCGGACGGAAAGATCCCGGTGATGGCGAGGAGAGTGAAGAGCATCAAGATGTTCACGTCCTTCCGGGCAACGGTGCCGCGGAAGTCGGCGGCTCTCAGTCGCACGCTGTTATCGGGAACCTCAACGGCCGAGTCGGCCAGGATCTCGCCACCGGTCAGCGACTCGAGCTTTCTCGTCAGGTAGGACATGCCGTCGTCCGAGGAGGCAACGGCCCAGTCGATCCTGCGTACGCCGGTAAACTCGATCGGATCCGGAGAGAGTATGATCTCCGCGGCCGAGAACCCGGTGCCGACCGTGACTGGGTAGTTGCCCTTCTGGGTGCTTTCAAGACCGCATGACATCGCCGCGATCACGAATGCGTCGGCCGCCGACTGCACCCCCTCCCCCGCCGAGCCGGCGAGCAGAATCGTCAGCGGCCTTTCGAGGCTGTGACCGAACTCGACCTCCACGGGCTCGAGCGAATCGAGGAGCGAAGGGATGTTCTCTCGCGGCCTGGCCCTGACCACGGAAGACCTTTCTTCGACGCGCTTCTCGAGCGGAAGACCGAGCAACTCCTCGACGCCGGCGATCTTCAGGTCCGGATTCTCCTTGCTACCGTAGGCGGGACAGATCTCGAGAACATCCACGAGCGCAAAGCCCGGATAAGCGATGGCCTCGGCGATCGTAGCGGAGATACCCCCGCGGGCCGCCACGCGGGCCGTGAACGCGGCACCGGCATCCCGTGCGATCTTCAGCACGTCCAGCGGCTCGGGGGTGAAGCCCTCGATTGGGGAACGGGTGCGGAAGGCCCCCGGGGTGAGATCGCTGCGCTGCCCCCCGGTCATGCCGTAGAGCATGTTGCTGTGAACGACGACGGTCATATCGATGTTCCGGTGCGCCGCTCCAACCAGGTGGTTCATTCCGATCGTCGTGCCGCCGTCACCGATCATCACCAGAATCTTCTTCTCCGGATTGGTGAGTCCCATCGAGATTCCGGCGCCCACGGCCACCGAGCGGCCATGCTGGCCGTGGACGGTGTGCGTCGACAGACTGGCGTCGATGATGCCGTGGCAACCGATGTCGGTGACAACGACAACATCCAGGGGATCGAGACCGAGCGCCGTCAAGGCCCTGTCGACCGCGCGCGCCACCAGGTGGTGGCTGCAGCCCTTGCAGAAGGGAAGCGGTCGTTTGACGAGAAAGCGGCTATCCACGGGACACCTCCGCTGCTATCTCTTCCGGCGGAATCGACTTGCCTATCGCGTTGACGCCGCTCACACCTTTTCTGCCCGACTGACCGAAGAGAAGCTGCCGCAGGGTGCCGCCGAGGTTCTCCTCGGCGATGATGATCCTGGCGTAGCGTTCGAGAATCGAGAGGCAGACCGATGGAAACGGGAGCAGGGTCTTGACGACCAGAAGAGAGACTTTGCTTCCGCCGCTCCTGAGCAGCACGACCGCCTCCCTGGCCGCCTGCGCGGTGGCGCCGTACGACACGATCAGCGCCCCCGCCTCCTCCTGCTCGTCCAGTTCATAAAAAGTGAACTCGCCGATGTTCCTCTCGATCTTCTCGGGCAGCCGGCGCGTGTTGGCCAATGCCTCCGCGGTTCTGTTCTGCAGTATCCCCAGCTGGTCATGTGTCGACGAGTTCAGACGCACCTGGTGCCGGTCGTTGCCCACGGGAAGAAACGGGGGGACCAGGTCCTCGCTCGGCAGGTAACTCATGTAGCGGTCCTCCCCCTCGTAGAAGCGGCGCGTCACCGGCTCGATGGGCTCGAGCGACGACAAATCGAAGGAGCGCTTCGTCATGACGTCTTCCTTCGACGTCAACAGAACGACCGGCGTTCGAAGGCGAATCGCCATCCGTACCGCTTCCACCGACATCGTCCAGCAGTCGCGCATCCCCGAAATGCAGAGCGTGGGAAGGGGGTAGCCGCCGGACAAGGTCCCCTGGAGGAGCAAGAGATCTCCCTGGGCTCCCATGGTCGCCGTGCCGGTCGCGGGACCCAGACGCTGGGCCAGGACGATCACCATCGGCAGCTCCATCATATAGGCCATGTTGATGGATTCGACCATCAAGGCGTAGCCGGGGAAGGAGGTGGCGGTCACCGGCATCCGTCCGGAGGCCGCGAAACCGGCCATCCATTGGAGTGTGGTGATCTCGTCGGGCGCGGCCAGCGCCACAGGGAAACGGCGGGCCCCGTAGGTGTAGAGGAGATTGGCCGGGGTAATGGGGTACCCGACGAAAACGTCGGCGCCGGCACGCGCCATCGCTTCCATGATGAGCATCGAGCCGTCGATCGGAACCCTGCTCATGGAAGCAGCGCTCGAGCCCACCATCATGCCTCCTTCTCTTCCTTGTCGTTCTTCTCGTTTCCGAACGCGGAGAGGCCGGTGATGTGCTCGCCCAGGATCAGTGTGTGAATCTCGAACGTGCCCTCGTAGGTCTGCACGGATTCGAGATTGCACATGTGCCGGATCGTCTGGTACTCGAGCGTTATGCCGTTCGCACCCATCATCGCGCGGGCCTTGCGCGCTCCTTCGAGGGCCGCATTCACGTTGTAGCGCTTGGCCATCGAGACGTGAACGTGTTTCATCCGGCCGGAGTCGGCCAAACGGCCGAGCCGGTGCGCCATGAGCTGGCAGCAGGTGAGGTCGGTGGCAAGCTCGGCGAGCTTCGCCTGGGTGATCTGGAAGGCGCCGATAGGCTTGCCGAACATGATGCGTTCCTGCGCGTACCGTAACACCTCGTCGAAGACGCCCTGCAGCGCTCCGGCCGCCCCCCATGCGATTCCGTAGCGGGCCGAGGTCAGGCACATGAGCGGGCTCTTGAGGCCCGAAGTGTTCGGCAGCTCCCGCGAGGCCGGGATGCGGACATCTTCCATCACCAGTTCGGAAGTTATCGAGGCGCGCAGCGAGACCTTGTGCTTCTGTTCGGGGGCGGAGAAGCCCTCGTCCTCTTGGTGCACGATGAAGCCGCGGATCTTCCCGGTCTCATCCTTCGCCCACACGACCGCGATGTCCGCGATGGTGCCGTTCGTGATCCACATCTTCGCGCCGTTCAGAACCCAGTGGTCCTCGTCTTGCCTGGCCCGCGTCGTGATCGAACCGGGATCCGATCCGGCATCCGGCTCCGTGAGCCCGAAGCAACCGACGATCTCGCCCGATGCCAGATGCGGCAGATACTCGCGGCGCTGCTCCTCGGAGCCGAACTTCCATATCGGGTACATCACGAGGCTGCTCTGGACGGAGGCGAAAGAGCGAACGCCCGAGTCCCCGCGTTCGAGTTCGTGGCAGATCAGACCGTACATGGAGTAGGAAGACCCCGCGCCGCCGTACTCGGCGGGAACGAACGGCCCCAAGAAGCCCATCTCGCCCATCTTTCGGATCAGCTCGCGGGGAAAGGTCCCGGCCTCCCAGTGTTCCGCGATGCCGGGGATGACCTCCCGGTCGACGAACTTGCGGGCGGTGTCGCGGATGAGCTTCTCCTCCTCGCTCAGTTCGTCGTCGAGGAGACAGAAATCCAGCGGCTCGAACGGCATATCTTCCTCCAAATATAAGACTTATAGCGATGCGGCGGAAACAGGCCCGTTCCACGCCGCTTGGTTGGACAAATTATGACGATCCGCCGGGGCAGGCGCCACCCAAATCGGCGCGCCAGCGGCCATTTCCGGCCCGGACGCGGGGATCTACCGGCCCGGCTCGGAGGCAAAACAGACCTCGCCAAACCGGGTCCCGATCGGGTATCCTTTGAGTAGGCGAAACACCCTCCGGGGAACCTGTATCGGACCCCGCCGTGCCAGGAGCACCGCACCATCGTCCGGTAGTCCCCTTCTGGTTCAGGGTTGTTCACCGCCCGTCGATCCAAGGGGGCCAACCTCATCGGCGCGCGGGCGAACCCCAGCCGGAGACGCCGGCGGAGGTTCTCGAGCGAGTAGACGCCGAGACGCCGCCACACGCCAGAACCGAGACGGTTCGCGGCGGCGCACAAGGACCGCTCACGCGCTAAGCGGCCTGGCCTGGACCACCTGACCTGCGCATGCTGACACGGTCGGGCCCACTGCCAAGGGAAGCGCCCCGCCAGAAGGTGAAGCTGTCTCGAGTTCGGGGGAGAGACCGGGCCGTCCATTCTCGGCCCGGTCCCCTTTTTGGCGAAGTACCTACTTCTGGTCGGCGTGATCATCGAACCAGCCGCGCTCCTTCCAGTAGGCGAAGTCGGCCTTGAAGATCTTTCGGTTGCGCCAGATGAGTTCGCGCAGGAATCGCCGCTGGGAGATGACCTCGTCGGTGAAGGGTCGGGTCCGGTGCTCCCGGTGATAGAGGAGCAACTCCTCACCCAACTTGCGGGCGTGTTCCCGGACCTGCTCGGGCGCCCACAGCCGGGTCGGCGGCCGGTAGGTACCCCACACCGAACCGACGACGGTGGCCCCCAGCACTTCGAAGCAATTGCTCAGGTAGCGGAAGACCGCGGTCTCCCCCATGCCGGCGCTCGTCGTGATGACGCCGGCGTACTTGCCTTCCAGCGCGGGCCGATGAAACTCGCCGGCGGTGCGGTCGATGAAGAGCTTGAGCAGGCTCGTGGTGCCGAATACGTGGGTTGGACTCTCCACCAAGATGATGTCCGCGCTCTTCCAGGTCGCATGGATGCGCGGGATATCATCGTCGATCGCGCAGTGTCCCTCGCGCATGCACAGACCGCATCCGTTGCAGTGGTGCACGTCGAGGTCCTTCAGGTCGAATCGCACGACCTCGGCCCCCGCCTCGCGCAGGGGCTCTTGCACCCACTCGCCGATCCGGGCGGTGCCGCCCTCGCGCCCGTGGGGCGATCCGTTGATGACAACGACCTTTGTCTTCATGATGTCCTCACGATCTCTTCGCGATGTCTTTGCAATGTCCTTGCGATGTCTTCACGATGTCCGGATGGTTCCGTCTCGGATAGTGGAAACCGGCAAGCACGGCCGCTCTCCTCGACTATACACATCTGGATACCCATCGTCATGGCTCGGGGTTCGACAATCGGCGGACCGCCCGGTATGCTGGCGGGCGTGCCGAATTGCCACGAACCCGCCGAGGAGGATGCCGTCATCAACGCACAAGCCGTCAGGCCGAAGAAGACCTGCCTGGTCACCGGAGCCAACTCCGGCATCGGGCGGGCGATCGCCACCGGGCTCGCCGAACAGGGGGCCCGGGTGATCATGGTCTGTCGCGACCGCGGCCGCGGCGAGGCGGCGCGCGAGGCGATCCGCGTGGCGACGGGCAACGAGGCCATCGACCTGCTGCTGGCGGATCTGTCCCGGCAACGGGAGATTCGCCGGCTGGGTGAGGAGATCCACGAGCGCTACGATCGGCTCGACGTGCTCATCAACAATGCGGGCCTGATCAGCCGCCGCCGCCAGGTCACCGAAGATGGGCTGGAGATGCAACTGGCGGTCAATCACCTCGCCTACTTCCTCCTCACCCACCTGCTGATGGACCTGCTGCGCGCGAGCGCCCCGGCGCGCATCATCAACGTGGCCTCCACCGGGCACAGCCGGGGGGTGATCGACTTCGACAACCTGCAAGGCGAGCGCCGGTACCGTGCCTGGCAGACCTACATGAACACCAAACTGGCCAATGTGCTCTTCACCTACGAACTGGCGCGCCGGCTCGAAGGTTCAGGCATCACAGCGAACTGCGTGGGCCCCGGGGTCACCTTCTCCGGTCTCATGCGCCGTTACTCGCGCACCCTCGATCTGGTCTGGAGACTGCTGCACCGCTTCTTCAAACCGCCTGAACTCTCGGCCGACAATCCGGTCTACCTCGCCACGGCGCCCGAGATGGAGGCGGTCACGGGCCGGTACTTCCGCTACCGAAAAGCGATCGGGACCTCCGAGCGCTCCTACGATCGGGACCTGCAGCGGCGGCTCTGGGAGGTGAGCGCAGACCTGACCGGCGTGGACCCGGAGGGTATCTAGCGCGCGCGCCGGCGGGATGGTTCCGCGCGAACTACACGCGCGGCCTCGGGCACGCCCGCTGCCTGGCCGACGCGCGCCACCAGCAGCGTGAAGTCATCCTCGAAGTCTTCGCGCCCGGTGAACTCGATCACGGCTTGCTCGAGATGCCGCACGACCTCGTGGGTTGGAAGCATCCGCGCTTGGTGTAACGCGGCTTCCAGGCGCTTTTCGCCAAACTCCTCGTCGGCGGCGTTGCGGGCTTCACGGGCCCCGTCGGTATAGAGCAGCAGCACGTCTTCGGGTTCGAGCCGGATTACGGCCTGCTCGTAGCGGATCGAGGGGCCCACGCCGAGAATGAGCCCGCCTTCGGACAACGACTGCATGGCACCGTCCGATCGCATGAGGATCGGGTAGTCGTGTCCGGCGTTCACGTAACAGAACTCGTGGGAGACCGGATCGTAGGTGGCGACGAAGAGCGTGATGAACATCTCGGTGGAAGTGTTCTCGTGAATCAGCGTGTTGATCTTCTGCATCACCTCGGGCAACACCATCCGGCGATCCTTTTCCGCGCGCAGCAAGGCCTGCAGGTTGGCCATCAGCAAGGCGGCGCCCACTCCCTTGCCGGCCACATCGCCCACCGCCAGGAGCGTTCGTCCGTCGGGCAACTCCATCACGTCGTAGTAATCGCCGGCCACATCCAGGCAGAACCGGATCGTCGCGGCGAGTTCGAGCCCGGCGGACTGCGGCAACTGGCGGGGCAATAGGCCCTGCTGGATCTGGCGAGCCACGCTGAGCTGTTCCTCGAGTCGCTGGCGCTCGAGCCGGTCCTGCAGAAGCTCGATGTTCTCCACCGCCAGCGCGATCTGGGCCGACAGCGTGCGCAACAACTCCAGCTCTTCAGGGGCGTAATCCTCCCCGGTGGTCTTGCGTCCCAGCAACAAGAAACCGAGCAGGCCCGAACGCGTCTTCAGAGGCAGGAGGATGGCGGCCTGGTGATCTTCGAGCCAGCGCAACTGGCGGCTGTTCATCTGAACCCGCTGCGCGGCGAGGATCTCATCGATCAGCAGCGGGTGGTCGACCGACCCGAGCTGCTCGATCAACGCGTCGGTGTCCTCGACCCCGATCCCCTTCGAGCCGGCCGCGGAACCATCCTGCTGCCACACCACCTGCCGGCCGCGTAGGATTGGGTAGACATCGCCCGCCGCCAGGCCGCTCGTGAGTTTCTCGGCCAGTTGACCCCAGAATCGAGCCTGGTCGGTGAAGGTATCCGACGAGTGCAGGAAGTCGCGGAGCAGCTCGCGCAGCCGGCGCCGCTCGGGATAGAAACGCGCCTCGAGCAGATCGCGCAGCCGGCGCTGGGCGGGCACGAAGCCGAGCGCCAGCGCGATGCCCACCGCCAGGGTGGAGGTGCGGCTGTCGACCTCCAGGTTGTCGATCAGCAGCTCGCCGGTCGAGTACAGGACCCCCACGAAGAGCGCGAGAACAGCCGCGTTGATGAGGAGGATCCGAGTCCCCCGCTTGAGGCGCCCCTGCACCTCCAGGAGACGGTAGCGCTCGAAGGCGTAGGCGAAGGTGATCGGGATCAGCAGCATGAGCAGGGCGACGGCATTGGTGTAGTAGAGCGTCGCGGTGGTCGACCACTCGAGCCCCAGCGCACCGGCACCCGCGACCACGAACGGATAGAGGGCATACAGCGACAGACCCGGCACCGACCCCATCAGCACCAACCAGGTCTGGCGCCGGTGCAAGAAATCCTGAGAGCGGCGCACGTTCCGAATCAGGAAGAAGAAGCCGGTCGCCACCAAGATCAGGGTGTAGAGGCCGTAGTACAAATGGTTCGGCGGCGCGGCCGGACCCAGCCAGCCGATGAGGATGACGCCCGGGACGAACAGAAGGATATCCCACAGCAGCCGGCGCCGTGCGTAGCGAGGATACTCGTCGGGAAACACCAGATGAAGCTTCACCCAGAAGACGGGCGCGAACAGCGTCAGAAGGCCCATGACGGTCCAGAACAGGTTCGCGAGGGAGGGATTGAACGTGGCGTAGTCGTTGGGAAGCACGGTGTAGGTGATGATGATGGCGCTGGCAGTGGTCCAGCAGAACAGAGCCAAGACGCGGACCGGCGACGACGCCGGACGCCGCAAGAACGCCCACAGTCCCACGAGGATGAGCGCCAGCACCGTGAGACCTCGCAAGCTATAGAGCGTGACGACCTGGATGCGCAGCAGATCCGGGATCGATCGCGTGACGGCGGTCGAGCGAAAGACCTCGCCTTCGTGGCAGAACGTGAACTCGACCTGGTGGCCTTCGGGCACCTCGGGGCCGAACACGTCGAAGTAGGTGTGGCGGGACGCAGGTCGCCCGTTGATCGCCAGAAGGCTGTCGCCGGGCACCGGATACGGGGAGCTGAGATAGTCCTTCCGATCCACCTGCCCCACGATCGCGGGAGCCTCATCGCCGAGTTGGAAGAAGGTCCAGACATCGCCCATGGTGACGAAGGTATGCACCTTGGTGTACTCGCGGAGCATGAGGGTGGCCGACCCCGCCAGGACCAAAGCAAAGAATGCGACCAGCAAGCTCTGCAACAAACGTTCGCGCATGGTCTATGCCTCCCGGCGCCTTTGACGAAACAACCGTGTGAGCCGACTACCTTAGTAGGCTACCAGTGGTTCCGGGCTATCGGAACCGGGGTCTCGACGTGTGGCCCAGGGTCTCTCATTCGCACTGTCTCCTCACAACGGTCACGGACCCGATTCCCGCCGAGAACCGATGGCCAAAAGAAAAACCTTGCCTTCGTCTAAATATAAATCTATATTTGTCGAAATAGATATTCAGAAGGTGATTCCATGAATGAAACAACACCGACTGAAGATCGATTTCTACAATGGCTGGACTCGTTGATCGAGTCCGCCGAGCGCAGTCATGAGGACAAGACCAACCAGGGAGAGCACTTCGAGGCAGTGCTGGACCGGATTCGGGGCAACGTGGCCTCGGTCTGCCGCAAACTCGTGGCCGGAGGAGGGGTAACGAATGAATGCCGAAGACGCGGTAGGTATCTTCAAGGCCTTGGCCGACCGATCCCGCCTGCTGATCGCCAGCAGCCTGATCGAGAAGCCCTCCTATGTCGAGGAACTCTCGGAAGGGTTGGCCCTGGCCCCTTCGACCGTCTCCTTCCACCTGAAGAAGCTGGAGGAGGCCGGATTGGTCGAATCGGCCAAAGAGCAATACTATGTGATCTATTCCTTGAGGCGCGATCTACTCGAACAACGGCTGCTCGAGATGCTGTCCCTTGGAGGCCGCGCGCGCGCGGATCAGGCCGAACGGCTTCGGCGGTATCGCCAGAAGGTGCTCAAGACCTTCATCCGGCGCGGCAAGCTGACCAAGATCCCGGTGCAGCGCAAGAAGCGGCGGGTCATCCTCGAAGAGATCGCCAACGGGTTCGAACCGGGCCGGCGCTATCCCGAGCGCGAGGTCAATCTGCTGATCGCCGACTTCCACGACGACTTCTGCACCCTCCGGCGGGAACTGGTTGCCGAGAAGATCATGGGGCGCAGCCGCAACACGTACTGGTTGCTCGAGGCGCCCGGCGATGGCGCTGGCGATGGCGATGGCGATGGCGCTGGAAGCTGACCGAGCCGGCAACCGGTCTCATCGCGGGAGGCGGGCCGTTCGGGATGCGTCGCCCAGAACGATGGCGAGTGCCTCCCGCAGCGTGGCCACGGGCATCAGTTCGGCGCCGGTGGTAACCTTCCAGCTCTCATCGCGAAGGTCCTTGTGCGTTGCCGCCGGCAAGATGACCCTCCGGAACCCCAGCCGCACGGCTTCGGCGATCCGACGCTGCGGATGACTCGCGCGCCGCACCTCGCCCCCCAGTCCCACCTCGCCGAAGACCGCCATCTCGGTTCCGGCCGGATGGTCGCGCATGCTGGAGGCAATCGCCAGGAGCACGCCCAGATCCACACCCGGCTCGGCCACCCGCAAACCACCGGTCACATTGACGAAGACATCGCTCGAGGTCACATCCAGCCCGCCTCGCTTGACCAGCACCGCCAGAAGGATCGCCAGCCGCTTGGCGTCGAAGCCCATGGCAATCCGCTGCGGGATCCCATAGCGGGTAGGATGCACCAGGGCCTGCACCTCCATGAGCAGCGAGCGCGTACCCTCCAACCCCGCGATCACCACGCTGCCCGAGCTCTGGCCGGCCTCCTCGCCCAAGAACAGACGCGAAGGATTGGTCACCTCTTGCAGACCGTTCTCGCGCATGTCGAAGACGCCGATCTCGTGCACGCTGCCAAACCGGTTCTTGACACTGCGCACGATGCGGTGGGCGTGGAAGCGATCGCCCTCCATCGTCATCACCGCATCGACGATGTGCTCGAGCGTGCGGGGACCCGCCAGGTTGCCTTCCTTCGTCACGTGGCCGATCAACAGGACGGCCACCTTCCGGGTCTTGGCCAGGCGCGCCAGGCTGAGTGCGCCCTCCCGCACCTGCAGGACGCTGCCCGGAGCCGAAGGGAGGTCGGGCAGGTAGGTCGATTGAATCGAATCGATGACGAGCACCTCGACCGGCCGGGTGAGGTCGTCCCCCGCCGCCAGGACATCGGTCCCCGGATCACCAGCCGGCCCCGGCCGGGCTGCGCGCACGCCGTCGCTGACCGCGTCGAAGATCCGAGCCAGGTCCGCCTCGGCCAGCACCGACAGCCCCGGTGTCACGCCCAGGCGCTGGGCGCGGAGCTTGGTTTGCGTGGCCGACTCCTCACCCGAGACATAGAGCACGCCGTGCCCCGCGGCGGAGAGACGGGAGGCCACCTGCAACAGCAGGGTCGACTTGCCCACGCCCGGATCCCCACCCAGGAGCACCACCGAGCCGGGGACGATGCCGCCGCCCAGAACCCGGTCGAACTCGGCGATGCCGCACTCTGTGCGCTCGGGACCGTGGCTGGGCACCTCCTCCAGTGTGAGCACGCGGGAGGCGAAGTCATCCTCCGCGCCGGGGATCCACGGCCCGGGCCCTCCCGGGTTGCCAGCCTCCCCTTCGGTCAATGCCTCGCCGGATCGGCCGGCCCGGGGTCCGCGTGGCTTGCCGGGAATGCCCAGACCGCGGTCGGGCTGGCCCGCGCCGGAGCCGGGGAACCCGCCGCCGGCGTGGGCCGACCGCCCCCTCTGGCGACTGGCGCTGGGCAGGGGCTTGGGCGGGCGAAAGTGCACCAGCGTGTTCCACTCCTTGCAGTTCGGACAGCGGCCGTACCACTTCGCGAAGTCCTCGCCGCAGTTCTGACAGAGGAACCGTTCGTCGGAGCCCTTTCGTCGCATCACGGTTGAGCCTCCTCGATGGGCTTTCTCACTTTCCCTCCCCAGTGCCACCTGGGGTGGCCA
>CAZZIF010000014.1:0-34372 GCA_964654025.1 uncultured bacterium | reverse complement strand
TTCTTGATCTCCTCGATGAGCGCGTCGCGGACCTTCAGCGAACCGCTGGCCACGCAGCTCGTGCCCGCACACAGAAGTAGATGAGCCCGGTAAGTCTTTTCCATCGATTGAACCCTATCCTGGCAGAAGTGCCTTGCGTCCCGGCGGCCCGCACGAGGGCCGTCATCCTCCTGTATCCGTGTTCGCGCCTGATCGCGCGAGCGCGCCCCTAGTGGGTGGTCTCGCTGCCGAGCGAGTAGGCGTACTCCTCAACCGGCTTGCCGCCCATGATGTGCTCCTCGAAGATCCGTGCGGTCTTCTCGGGATCCAAGCGCACGTACTTGATCGGGGCGGCGTCCTTGTACTCCACGGTGATCATGGGTTCGTGGCTGCAGAGTCCCGCACAGCCCGAGGAGGTCAGGATCACGTCCTTGACGTCGCCTTCCTCGATCTTCTTGAGCAGCGTGCTCATCACCGGCCGTGCGCCGGCGGCGATGCCGCAGGTGCCCATGTGCACGGTGACCTTGACCCGGTACTCTCCTTCGCGGAGATTGACCGTGCCCTTGACCTCTTCCTTGATCCGTTTCAGATCCTCAATCTTCAGTCTCGGCATCGTGATGCCCTCCGCTTCTTTCGTCCGTGCCCGTGCCCGTGTCCGCCTCTGCCTCCGCGTTCGCCTCCGGCTCCGGCGCGTGCCCGGTCACCGCCTCCCGGATTTCCCGGCGGATCCAGTTCAGCACCGAGGGGTGCGACAGCGGCACGTCCTCGAGCTCTTGCTTCAGCTCGCGCGTGTCCAGCTCGACCTCGCGGTCGTCCCAGGCGCCCGTGAAGACGAAGTCGACCTCCGGGTGTCCCAGAATCAGGGTCACCATCGTTTCGGCGAGATCGCCCAGCGGTCTCCGATCGATGTGGCTCAACCGAAAACCGGCGATGACCTCCGTGCCGCAACCTTTCCGGGAGCGGATCTCGAACGAGCCCTCTGCCTCGCGCGTGGCCTGGTCGAGTAGGGGAATGCCCATTCCGACCCGGCGGGTCGTGCGCGTCGTCACGAACGGGTCGCGCACCCCCGCGAGCATCGTCTCGTCCATGCCGCATCCATTGTCCTGGATACGCAGCTCCAGCCAGTCCTTACGGCTGTCCTCGCGCAGGTGGATCTCCACCAAGGTGGCGCCGGCCGCCGTGCCGTTCTCCACCACATCCAGGATGTGCAGCGACAGGTCTTCCATGTTCTCCGCCGCGGCGTCAGGCCGAGGCCGCCTCTTCCACGATTCCTCGCCCGTCCTTGCCCAACAAGGCCAGACGCAGCTCGTCGAAGCTGGCGGCCGCCAGGCGCATGACGGTCGGGTTCGTGCCCAGGTCGATGATCTCGTGCGCGTCCGAAGCCGAGAGAAACGGGCGGTCCCGGTACTCGGGGAACCGCTTCCGGGCCTCGGGCAGTGTCATGCGCCTCGAGATCTCCACTCCATCCAGCGGTAGATCGGGGGGAATGAACCCCAGCTGACCCACCAGGCTGTAACTCTCGCGATCGATGTGGCAGGCGATCGCCAGCCCATCGCGCGCGTGCACCTCCCGCACCAGCTCGTCCACCGCCAGGGTGGTCGCGCCGATCAAGAGGCGCGGATTCATGTCCTCGACCTCGTCGAGTTCGTTGGCTACCACCTGAAGACCGAAGAGGTCTTCGTCGTTCTCGCCCGGCTGCAGGCGCTCGTAGACCAAAGCCTGCATCGATTCGGCAGCGGCCAGATCGGCGAAGAGCGCCAGCACGTGCGCCTCCTCGGCGGTGGTGACCTCCATCCCCGGAAGGACCGAGATCCCGCTCCCGTCCGCCGCCCGGATCACCGCCGGCGCGTTCTGTGCGCTGTTGTGGTCGGTGATCGCGATCATCGCCAGCCCGCGCCTGCGTGCGTGCTGGACGATCTTGATCGGTGTCATGTCCAGTGAGCCGCAGGGGGAGAGGCAGCTATGGAGGTGTAGATCCACCTTGCACGTCTGCAGTCTCGGTCCCTGATCGCCTTCACCCGTCACGCCCTACTCGCCCTGCACGCCCAGCGCGTGGAGTTTTCCGGCCAGCTCGAAAGCGCTCATCTCCGTGCTCAGGATGACCACGCCCTCGCGCTCGGCCTTGGCGGCCGCGTCCTCGTCGGGTTTGCGTCCCTTGACGAGCACGATCGCGGCCAGCGACTTCATCACCGCCACGGCCACGATGTTCTGATGCTTCTGAATCGTGATCCACAGGCCGCCCTCTTCGGCGTTGCCCATGACATCGCTCAACATGTCGCTCACATAGCCCTTGGTCACCTCGGCGTCCAGTTCACCGGCGCCGGTGACGACCTCAAGGCCTAGCTCCTCGACGAGTTCACGCAGCTTCATCGTCTTTCCCCGTGAAGATCCAGATCTTCAGTGTGGTGCCCACCCCCGGCGTCGATTGTAGGTCGAACTTGTCCGCGCACTTCTTGATGTTGGGAATCCCCATGCCGGCGCCGAAGCCCAGCTCCCGAACCCAGTCGGGGGCGGTCGAGAACCCGGGTCTGAGGGCAGCCTCGATGTCCGGAATGCCCGGACCCTGGTCGTGAATCCGGAAGGAGATCTCCTCGGGGGCGATGCGGTACTCCATCACGCCGCGGTCGGCGTAGATGACGCAGTTCATCTCCGCTTCGTAGGAGGCGATCGCCAGGCGATGGATGATATCCGGGCGAATACCCAGGCGCTTCAGGTTGCGTTTCATGCGTGTCGAGGCCGTGCCGGCCAGCTCGAAGTCCTTGCCCACGACGTCGTAGGTCAAATAGATCTCTTTGTACTCGGCGTTGATGTCCTCGAAGATGTGGCTCGCTCGGTACTGGCGGATCTCCTCCTCCTTGAGCTCGGCCTCCATGCGACTGAGCACCCCCTCGATGATGATGCCCTTCGTCAGGATGCCGACGAATCTCCCCGTCGCGCGGTCGATCACGGGGAAGCGGCCGAAACGGTACTGGTCGAACTCCTTGAGCGCGTGCACCAGCAGCTGGTCGGCGTAGAGCCAGACCAGATTGGTCGTCATCTTCTCGGCGATGGGGCAATCCTCTTCGTGGGCGGCGAGGAAGGTGAGCAGGTCGGCGATCGTGATCATGCCGACCACCTTCTCGTTCTCCAGCACGGGAGTGCCCGAGATGCGGTGCTCCCTAAGGATCGTTCGAAACCCCTGCATCGTCTGATCGGGCGTCACCGTGATGACATCACTGCGCATGATGTCGCCCACCTTCAGCTCGAAGAGCAGTTCCTTTGTCTTCGCGTACTTGGGATCCATCTCGATCCTCGCTCCACTCCGCCCGCGGCGGGGCCGGGGCCTACCGCGCCAACACGCCTCGCAGACCCTTCTCGTAGAGCAGCCCGCAGGACTCGAAGAGGGTCAGGTGGGTAACCATGAGGAGGACGCCCTCTTCCTTGGCCAGCTCGATCACCGAATCGGGTACCGGCTTGCCTCGACAGATCACCACGGTACGAATGCCCGCGACCGAGGAGGTGCGGATCGTCTGGGTCGTCGTCAGGCCGGTCAGCATGAGGTCGGCCGAGACCATTCGGGCCAGGATGTCGCTCATCAGATCGCTGGCGGCCGCCGTGGTGACCGTGACGGCGAACTCCTCGTCCGTGCCGTTCAGGATCTTCGCCGACAGCACGTCGGCGACTTCTTTGAGTGTCATGTAGACATCTCCATGGGTTGCGCGCACCGGAGTCCGGGTTCCAGATGCGCCCTCCGCCGACTAGTCGCGGAATGCTTCGACTCGTTTGACTGCCTGGGCCGGGTCGACCATGCCGAGCGTTTCCTCGCCCACGACGACCACCGGTGCGAGACCGCAGGCGCCCACGCAGCGAACACCCTCGATCGTGAACTGGCGATCCTCGGTGGTGTGGCCCACCTTGATCCCGAAGTGTTCCTCGAGGTTGGCCAGGATCTTGCCGGCCTCCTTGACATAACATGCCGTCCCCAGGCAGACGCGCACGACATGCTTGCCGCGCGGCGTCATCGTGAAGAAGGCGTAGAAGGACACCACGCCGTAGACGTCCGATGCCGGCACGTCCAGCCCCAGGGCGATATAATTCTGGGCTTCGATGGGCAGGAAGCCCAAGATGCCCTGCACCTTCTGCAGCACCGGGATCAACCCGCCGCGGTGGGAACGGTACTCGGCGAGGACGGCATCGATGGCCGGTTTCTTTGCGGCCACCTCCTCGGCCTCGAGAAAGGCATCGAAGTCGGCCCGGATTTTCTCCGGATCGCTTGCGCTGGTCTGTGCCACCGATTCCTGCGGGCGGGCCAGCGCCTCGAGCAGGCCCTCGCACTGCTCCATGAGCTGGCGGTGCTCGTAATTGAAGCTCTGCCACTGTGGCTTGAACACCGGCGCCTCGGTGGTGGCGATGCGGTTGCCGTTGGTGGTGGGCCACTGCAGTCCATTGCGCTCGATGCCGGCGTAGCTGATCCCGCGCAGTTGCGGAACCTTCTGGGCGATCTCACCGTCCCACAGTTCCTGGGCCGACTGCTCCGCGTCGGCCCAGCTCGCTCCCAGACGAGCGGCGAGCTGGCCATAGATCCAGCGCTCGCTGCGGGCTTCGCCGGGAGCGGCGACCGCCCGGCGCGTGCGGCTGACACGCCGCTCCGCGCTCGTGAAGGTGCCCTCGTCCTCGGCCCAGGCCGCGGCCGGCAGCACCACGTCGGCAAGAGCCGTCGTCTCGTTCTCGAAGCTGTTCTGGACGACCAGGAACGCATCGCCCTTCAAGGCTTCTCGGATACCTTCGAGACCGGGTTCGGTGATGGCCAGGTTTTCACCGGCCACATAGAGCATCTCGATCGTGGAGGCGCCGCCCATCGGGGCGCCATCGCCGCCGCTTGTGCCGCCGCCCATCGGGGCGCCATCGCCGCCGCTTGTGCCGCCGCCTGTGCCGGCGGCCGCGGCGACGATCTCCGGCAGGGTGAGTCCGGCGCCTGCGCCGGCCGGCTCGTAGCCGGGACGGTAGTGCGGGTGAACGCCCATCAGAAGCGCGCCCACCGAGTTGCACATGTCGCCGAGGGCGTTGACGCCGCCGCCGTCCCGATCCAAGCTCCCCAGGATCTCGATGAGCAGGCGGAAGACCGGCACCCAGGCGGCCACCTTGGGGCCATAGAGCAGCATGACCGGTCCCTCGGCCGCCGCGGTGGTCAGCGTCTCGATGGTGGCCGCCGCGGTCTCGGCGCGGATGCCGCTGCCCTCGGCCGCCTTGGCGGGTGTCAGCTCGGCCAGTGTCTTCTTCGCGTCGGCCAGCTGGTCTGCCGGCAAACTCTCCTGACCCAACCCCTTCTCGAGCAGTCCGTGAATGACGCCATTGAGCAGCACCGACTCGGTGCCTTCCGTGACCTTGAGGAATTGATCGGCGTGGCCGGCAATGACCGTATCGCGCGAGTCGATCACGATGAGCTTGGCGGGGTTTTCCCGGATCGTGGCGCGCTTGATCGCCGCACCGGCCACCGGGTTCTCGTGGGTGACGTCCGAACCCACCAGTACGATGCAGGCAGCCTTCTCGATGTGATCGATTCCATGGGTCATCGGCGCCGACTCGAACGGCGCGGCGAGGTTGCCCGAGCCCACGGCGTCGCGGAACAGCTTCTGGAACAGGTAGAGCGATTCATTGGTGGAACGCGCCGAGGCGATACCCGCCACCGCGGCGCCGCCGTTCTTCTCCTTGATTTCCTTGAGCTTGCCGGCTACCAGGTCCAGCGCCTCGTCCCAAGAGGTTTCCTTCAGCTCCCCTCCGGTGCGCACCATCGGCTTGGTGAGCCGGTGGGGGGAGCCCAGATAGTCGAAGCCGAAGCGGCCCTTGGCGCACAGCCGGCCCTCGTTGGGGGCGCCGTCCTCGATGCCTTCGACCTTCATGATCACGCCGTCCTTGACCTGCAGCTCCATCTGGCAGCCCACGCCGCAGTAGCCGCAGGTGGTACGCACGCGGGTCGCTTCCCACGGACGAATCTTGTAGCGACTGCGCTTCTCGACCAGGGCTCCCACGGGGCAGACCTGGAGGCACTCGCCGCAGTAGACGCAGGCCGATTCGGCCAGGGTCTTATCGCCCATGGCCACGATCTTGGCCTTCGCGCCGCGGAAGCCAAGCGAGATCGCATTGTTGACCTGCGACAGGTGGCAGGCCTGCACGCAGCGGCCACACAGGATGCAGCGGGAGAAGTCGCGCAGGATCAGCGGGCTGGCATCCTCGAGCGGATAGTCGGTGCCACGTCCGGCGAGCGGGCCGGTGTAGACCTGGTAGCGGTAGCAGAGCGCCTGGAGCTTGCACGCACCGTAGACCTCGCACAGCTCCTCGCTGTGGTCGTACTCGGCGGCCTCTTCCTGCAATCGGGTCCAGCGGCCGCCGTCCTCCTTGCGAATGGCGCAATTGTGATTGCCGGCGGCCAGGAGCAATTCGAGCACCGTGCGACGGGCGGTCAAGACCTTCTGGCTGGCCGTGTGTACCACCATGTTCGGCGCCGCCGGGACCGTGCACGCGGCCATCAGGGCCCGCGCGCCCTCGACCTCGCAGACACACACGCGGCAGGCGCCGGTGGGGGTGGTGCCCTTGAGGTGGCATAGCGTGGGGATGAAGATGCCGTTGCGTGTGGCCACCTCGAGAATGGTCTCACCGGGCGTGAAGGTGAGCTGACGACCATTGATCGTGATCTTGTTCTTGTCGTTCATCGGTTCCCGTCCTCTACATGGCCCGCTTGTAGCAGATCAAGCCGCACTGCAGGCAGCGCTCGGCTTCCTTCCGCGCGGCCTCATCATCCAAACCGCTGAGCTCTTCACTCGCCATCCAGTCGGCCCCGGTGCCGGGTTCGCGCATCTCGCCGCCTGGCTCGATCCGTGGCAGGTTGGGCACGCCGTCGATCTCCGAGACGTTCAGGATCTCGTCGGCTTCGGCTGCCAGGTTGGCGATGCCGGTGATCTCTTCGCCCGAGAGGTGCTGGTGGAGGCCGCGCACCACTCGTCGGCCAGAGAGAATGGCCCGTACCACGGCGCTCGAATCGCTGACCCGGCCAAACTCGGGGGAGCTGAAGATCCCCAGCGTCCCCCCGCCGGGATAGGTCTTGAAGGTCTCGACCGTTCGCCAGGACGGCTGGCTCGACAGAGAGGCGAAGGTCTCGATGTGCTCTTCACCATCCTCGTCGATCGTGCGGGTCGGCACGATCACCAACTCCGGAATGCGCCCCGCCGCCGCGATCAACAGATCGATGTCGAGGGTGGCGGTGGAGATCCGGCCATGATCGTCTTCGGTCTGCAACTGGGTGAAGGAGGCGCCGGTCAGGCGCTCGCCGTCGCCCATCAGCATGCTGACCACACTGGCCGGATGCACCTCGATGCCTTCACGATCGAGAGCCTCCGGATCGGCCAGCTCATCGGGCAGCAGGGCTGGGCTATCCGGGAGAATGAGAATCACCCGCTCGGCGCCGAGTTCGCGAACGCGCTTGGCCATGTCGTAGGCCTTGACGGCGCCCCCAGCGATCACGACTCGCTTGCCTACCTGCGGTTTCTCGCCGCGCCTGAGTTGCTCGAGGAAGTCGATCATCAGGGTGACCCCGGGCACCAGCGGCCGGCGGGCATCTTGCGGAATCAGGATCTTGCGTCCGTCGTAGCCGCCGGTGGTCAGAAGGACGCTGTCGAATCCCTCCTCGAGGAGTTGCGGCACCGTGAAGTCCTTGCCCAGCACCTGGCCGGTGCGGGCTTCGACTCCCATCTCGAGGATGCTCTGGATCTCGTGGTCCAGGACGCCGTCGGGTAGCCGGCCGGGGGAGATCACCTGGCGCAGGATGCCGCCCAGCTCGGGCTTCGCATCGATCAATGTGGTCTCGTGGCCCAGCCGCGCCAGGTAGTAGGAGGCGGTGAGGCCCTCGGCCCCTGCGCCCACCACGGCGACCTTCTTGCCGGTGGCGGCGTTCTTGTACGGATTGATGTGCTTGCCCGTGCGCATCTCGTAGTCGGCGACATAGCGCTTCAGCGGATTGATGGCCACGGCCTCGTCGCTGCCCAGATTGCGCCGGCAGTCGAACTCGCAGGGCGCTGGGCAAATGCGGCCGCAGACCAGCGGCAGCGGGCACTTCTCCTTGATGATCTTGAGCGCCTCCTCGGGGAACCCGTACCGGATGGCGCGAATGTAGGCCGGGATGTCGATGCCCGTCGGGCAGGCCCGCTGGCAGGGCGCCGTGCATTCGTCGGTGGTGTACTCGGTCTGCAGGCGCCGGGTCGAGGAAGTGAGCTGGATGATGTTCTTCGGGCAGGCCTTCACGCAGGCCCCGCAGGCCACGCACTTCTTGGGATTGAACTTGGGCAGGTGGTCGGGACCGATCACGAGCGCGTCGAACTGGCAGGCCTTCACGCAGCTCCCCAGGCCGATGCAGCCGATGGGGCAGACCTTGCTGCCGCCGAAGAGCTGGACGGCCGCCTGGCAATCCTGCGCTCCGCTGTAGCGGTAGAGCAAGTCCGCTTCATCGGTGCCGAAGGTGCAGGTCGTCGAGGCGATCTCCGGTTCCCGGGCGACCACCTTGACGCCCATCACCCGGCCTACCGCCACCGCGGTCTCGAATCCCCCGGCGACGCAGATCCCTGCGTCGGCCTTGCCCGCGGCGATGGCCTCGGCGGCCGCCCGGCATCCCGGGTAGCCGCATCCGCCGCAGTTGGCGCCCGGCAAAGCGTTTTCCACCTCGCCGATCAAGGGATCTTCCTTCACGTAGAAGACGCGTGAAGCCACCCCCAGAAGCAGCGCGGCAGCCGCTCCCAATCCACCCATGAAGATCAAAGCTGTGACCATAGCCTCACCTTATTGCTAGTAGGCCCCGTAGCCGACCGGGTTGCCCATTTAGGCCATTCCCTTGAAGCCCATGAACGCCAGGGACATCAGTCCCGCGGTGACCAGGGCGATGGCGGTGTCTTGCAGCGGTTGCGGGATGTGGGCGATGCGGAACCGTTCGCGCAGCCCCGCGAAAAGCACCAGGGCGAGCGCGAAGCCCAGCGCGCTGGCCACCGCGAAGAGCACCATCTCGACGAAATCGTAGTTGTTCTTCACGCAGATCAAGGCCACGCCCATGATCGCGCAGTTGGTCGTGATCAGCGGGAGGAAGATCCCTAAGGACTGATAGAGGGCCGGCACCGACTTCTTCAAGAAGATCTCGATGAACTGAACCAGGGCGGCGATCACCAGGATGAAGGCGATCGTCTGCAAATGTTCCATGCCGTAAGGGACGAGCACGAACCGGCTGACGATCCAGGTGATGACCGATGCCACCGTCATCACGAAGATGACCGCCATGCCCATGCCCACCGCCGTGTCCATTCGCTTGGACACACCCATGAACGGGCAGTTCCCCAGATACTGCGCCAAGAGGATGTTCTTGACGAGGATCGCGCCGATGACCAGGAGAATCAGATCCACAACAGCCTCCTATCTGGATGCGTAGGCCCCGCGCCCTACGCCTCGACCTTCATGCGCGTCCGGAACCGGTCGTAGGCGTTCATCAGGAACAGGAGCAGGCCCAGCCCGATGAAGGCGCCCGGTGCGTTGGCAAAGAGGGTGAACGGCTCGAAGGAGGGGCCGAACACGCTCTGGCCGAAGAAGGTGCCCGCGCCCAGGATCTCGCGCACGGCGCCCAGCACGCCCAGGGACAGCGTGAAGCCCAGCCCGATGCCCAGTCCGTCGGCGGCCGACAGGTGGACCGGGTTCTTGGCGGCGAAGGCTTCCGCGCGTCCCAGGATGATGCAGTTGACCACGATGAGCGGGATGAAGATGCCCAGGCTCTGCGAGAGCCCGAAGAAGAAAGCCTTCATCACGAGCTCGACGGTGACCACGAAGGTGGCGATCACGACGATGAAGCAGGCGATGCGCACCTTGGCCGGGATCACCTTGCGCAGGAGCGACACGAGGACGTTCGAGCACAGCAGCACGAAGGTGGTGGCCATGCCCATGCCGATGCCGTTCTCGACCGTGTTGGTTACCGCCAGCACCGGGCACAGCCCCAGCACCAGCCGGAACGGCGGCAGTTGCGTCGTGAACCCCTTGGTGAACTCCTTGACGATTCGCATGTCTCGTCTCCCGTCTGTTCCGCGGCTAGTTCGATCCCGAGCGGGCCTCGGCGGCCCAGCCGGCGATCTCCTCCTGATGTTCCCTGACGAACTCGGCGGCCTGCCGTACTCCCCGCACGACCGCCGTACTGGTGCGAGTGGCGCCCGAGACTGCCTCCACGTCCCCGCCGGCCGGTTGCAGCGTGAAGTCGGTGCCCTGGATGTCGCGCCCCGCATAGGTGCGCAGGTAACTGGGATCGGCCACCCGCGTGCCGATGCCCGGGGTCTCGGAGTGCTTCGTCACCCGCACACCGGCAATCTCGCCTTCGTCGACGGCAATGCCGGTCACCACCGACACGTTGCCTCCGTAGCCGCCGGTGCCAACCGTCTCCATCGCCACCGCCGTGACCTGGTCGTTCTCGATCACCGGATAGATCCGCCAGTCCTGTCCATCGATGGTCTTCGTGAACGCGTCGGCCATCGGATCGTTGGGCGCGTCCGGGAAGATGTCCTGAACGGCCGGTCCGCGAAGGTTGACCTCTTCCTGCAGAAAGATCTGTTCGGCCAGCCCCTGGTTCAGCGCCGTCAAGGCTACGGCCGAAGCGATGCAGATCAGGGTCAGCACCAGGAACATTTTGACGAGTTCATTCATCGCGCCGGCACCTCCACGCCGATCACCTTCGGCTGAATCTTGTCAATGAGCGGCTGGGCCAGGCTCATGAGCATGAGCGCGAAGACCGCGCCGTCCGGCCAGACGCCGAATGTCCGAATGAGGACGGTGAGCAATCCGCAGCCCGCGCCGTAGACGACCTGTGCCCAGGGATTGACGGGTGAGGTCGCCAGGTCGGTGGCCAGGAACAGCGCCGCGAAGAAGGTGATCCCCGAGAAAAGATGGAAGAAGGGACCCGGGTAGCTGCCGGGATCGCCCAGGTGGAACAGCCAGGCCGTCACGAAGACGGTGGCCAGGTACGAGAGGGGAATCCGCCAATCGATGTGGCCGCGCAGGATGAGGTAGATCCCTCCGATGGCCAGCCAGAGGACCATCGATGAGCCCACGCCGCCGAGTTGCTGGCCCCAGAGGAGTTGCCCCAGCGAGAAGCTGTCGACCGCCTCGACGCCGTAGGTGCGCCAGGCCACCAGCGGCTCGAGGATCGGTACCGACAGGTCCCAGGAGGTGAACTGCGCGGCCGTGTTCATGCGCGTGGGCCAGGAGAAGAGGATGATCGCGTAGCTCAAGAGGGGGGGGCTGAACGGATAGCCGCCGATGCCTCCGAAGAAGTGCTTGGCGAAGACGACCATGAGCAGCGAGGCGATCAAGACGAGCCACCAAGGGGCGGCCGCGTGCAGCATGAGTCCCAGGAGCACGCCCTGCACGAGCACCGAGCCATCGCTCAAGTAGCCGGGTTGCTTGCGCAGGCGGCCGATGACCCACTCGAAAACGACGGCGCTGCCAACCGCGAGCAACAGGGTCTGGACGCCCGCCAGACCCCACATCAAGCAGCCGGCCACCGCGGCCGGCAGGAGGGCCACCAGCTGGTCGAAGTAGATGCCTGGAATGGAACTCCCATCGTGAATGTGGGGAGGTGTGGCCACACTCAGAAGCGGGGGACGTTTCATCACTTGGTTCCTCCCTTGCCCGCGGACTGCCCGTCCTTGAGGGGTGCCTCCTGCGGGGCGGCCACCGCTTCGGTCTTGGCGTCCCATTCCTGAGCGGCCGTGGAGGCCGCCGGCTCGGCGCCGGCTTCCTCGGCCGCCGCCTGAGCGGCCTCATACTGCTCGATGGCGTACCGCATGTACTGCAGCAGGGGGCGCTGCGCCGGGCAGACGTACGCGCAGCAACCGCACTCGATGCACGCGTGTGCGCCGAGGGTGTAGGCCTCGTCCACCAGCGCGAACTCGGCGTACCGAGCGACCAGGCCGACCTGGATGTTCACCGGGCAGATGGACACGCATCGCCCGCAGTGGATGCAGGGATTGTCCTTGAGGTGGGTCAACTCGTCGGCCGCGATGACCGTGACCCCGTCGGTGCCCAGGGTCACGGGCGAGTTGCGGTCGAACTGCGCCTCGCCCTGCCAGACGCCGCCCAGGATGACCCGGTCACCCTCCGCGACCATGATGCCGAGTTCCTCGAGCAGATGGCCGACGGGCGTGCCCAGCGGGGTTTCGACCAGCGCGGGTTGGCCGAGGCCCTTGCCCGCGACGGTCACCAGCTTCGTCGTGCGCGGCAGACCCGCCTTGACCGCTCGCAGCGCCAGGCACAGGTGTTCGGCGGTCAGGAAGTAGTGGCCCGCCTGGCGGGCGCCTTCGTAGGTGATGTTGCCGGTGCCGCAGGCCTTGGCAAGGATCAGGCGCCAGTGACTGTCGGGGTAGCGCTCGGGTACCGGCAGAACCTTAAGACCCGCGATGCCGCTGAGCTGTCCCTGGAACGAAGCGGGAACCGCCAGCTTGATCGGGACCGAGCCGGTGAGCTTCTGCAGTAGGCCCAGGGCAGTCTTGAGTTCGTCGAGCCCGGCGGTCAGGAAGTAGCGCTGTACGCCCAGGCCCGGTTCGCGGTCGACGGCCATGACCAGGATCGACTTCGGGGAACCCTCGATCTGCTCCCAGGGGAGTGCGACGCCGACCTTGTCCATGGCTTCGGTCAAGGCATCGGCGTCGGCGGCGGAAAGGTCCTCGAGCGGGTTGGCCTTGATCCAGGCCGGTTCGGGGCCGGTTTCCAGCTCCAGGGTGGCGATCGTGGCGCCGCCGGCGGCCAGACCCTCGGAGATGGCCACCACCTGGCCGCCGAAGGGTGCGTAGACCGGGTCCAGACCGGCCGCGACGGCCAGCAGCTGGCCACCCTGGACCGAGTCGCCCACGCCGACCTTCAGGCCCGAGGCGCCTCCGGCCAGCGGGATGCAGACCCGCTTCGGCGGCGCCATCTCCCGGGGCGTGCCCTCGGGAGCGGCCAGGCCGATCCGCGGCTTGAACAGGCCAAAGAACCGCTTGGTGCTCACTGTGCCTCCTTGTTCAAGAAGGTTTCTCTGTTCACGGCGCGCTTATGAGTTCCGGAAAGCCGCACCTCTCCGGATCGGGGCGCCTCCGGCCAACGACCGGCGGCGTCCATTATGGTTGCATATGGCAGGTCTTGCAGACCGAGTCGGTGTCTTCCTTCGAACGCGTGAAGAAGGTCAACTCCTCCTGGTCGTAGTGACACCGCAGGCAACGATCGTGGATCGCGTCGGATCCGCGGGTGGCCACGTGGCAATCCATGCAGGAGTGCCCCCCCATGCTGGTGAGATCGGCATGCTCGAACATGTCGTATTCGTAGCCTTCGCTTTCGTGGCAGGTCGCGCAATCCCGGGCCTCGCCCTCGCCCGACTGGTGGCACTCGTTGCAGGCCAGGAGCTCGACCTCTTCCTCGGCCAGCTCGTGACAGGTCATGCAATTGTGGCCGGGAAGGACGAACATCTCATCGATGCCGTCGTCCTCGTGGCACATGGCGCAGGTGGATTCGAAAGCGGGGGTGGCGGAGACCTTGAACTCGTCGTGGGCGTGGCAGCCGATGCAGGCGGAGTAATCCTCGTCGGTGAACTCCATGTGGAACTCGGCCATGGATTCGTCTTCCCACTCGGCGACTTCGAACGGGCCGCCGGCGTGATGGCAGAAGGTGCAGTCGGTGGTGACCTCCTCGACCAGCATCTCATGATGACAGCGTTCGCAGGCGAAGCCCTCGTGCTGGTGATGGGGGAAGAGCACACCGCCGCCGGCGTTCTCGTAATAGACGCGCTGCGGCGTCTCGGCGTCCTTGGCGGGAATCGCGTAGCCAACGATACCGAAAACGAGAACGATGACGCCCGCGGCCAGAACGAAGGAGGTTCGCTTCGACTGATTCATGACTTCGTTTCCGTTTCCCAGGACTGTGTAGGGCGGTTTCTCTATGGTCGCAGATGCCCGGGGACAAGGCGGGCTTGCGCGACCGCACGCGCCTGTGGGTAGATGGGACGCATGCCCATACAACCCCCAGGAGTTGGCCCAAATCAGAAAATGGAGGCTAAATGACAGCCGCGCGGGCTGTCAATGATTCGATCGGAAGAGACCATAAGATCGACTAATCCGGAAGATTGCTGGAGTGCCGCTGGCGTGCGGCAGGAGTTCTTGGGTGACAAGGGGAGACCGGGTCCGAACTGGGTGGGTGACGGGATTTGAACCCGCGACCTCGTGATCCACAGTCACGCGCTCTGACCAGCTGAGCTACACCCACCAGGGCCGGTTCTGCGGGCAGAGACAACCCTACCCGTGCCCACGAAAGCAGTCCGTAGGCAAGTGAAGATGCTAGCCGCGCGGCGGGGTGGCTTGCAAGCGAATTAACGGGCGCGGTAATCACATGCATCGGATGTTCTGGGGTTGGCACGGCCAGAGCCAGAGGGTTAGAATCGGCCTTTTGCGAAACCCACGGTTTCGCATGGCCTCACAGCCGCGGAGGTGACAGCTGTCCGCAAACCTCGGAATTCGAGGAGGGTGTTTCGTGAAAGGGCGTGTTCTTATCATTGACGATGAGCCCGAGATCCGGCGCAACGTCACGATCGGTCTCACCCAGGAGGACTACGAGGTTGTCGCCTGTCCCGATGGGATCTCAGCCATCCACGAGCTGGACCGGTCACGCTCGAAGGGCGTTGGCTTCGACTACCTCGTGACCGATGTCTTCATGCCCGATATCGACGGCCTGAAGATCCTCAAGGTCATCAAGAGCCAGTATCCCGAGCTTCCGGTGCTCGTCATCACCGGCTTTGGCGACGACCGCCTCAAGATGACGGTTCTTGCGGAGAAGAACACCGGGTACCTGGACAAGCCCTTCGAGATCGACGAGCTCGTCGAGGCGCTCGAGAAACTCGCTCCCGGGACGACCACGCTCAAGGCCCCCGCGGTGACCGAAGAGACCGGCGGCACGCGCGAATCGGTGAGCGCGTATCTGACGATCCGCATCAACGACCCCACGCGCAGCATGGCGGTCTTCAACGAACTTCGCCAGCTCGACGGGGTTGAGTCTTGTGACGCCGTTCGCGGCGAGGTGGATGTGATTCTGCTGGTTCGGGCCGGCAGCACCGAGGGCATCGAACGCCTGTTCGATCAGGTGCGGGCGATCGAAGGCGTGGAGGTCGTTTCGCAGTCGCTGGTCGAACGACCCAAGCTCGACCGCGATGTCGACGACTTCGTCAGGATCTACCGGAAGGCGGTCAAGACGGCGCCGGGCGAAGCCGCCCAACCCCAGCCGGGGACGACCAGCTACGTCATCGTCGACATCGAGAAGGACGCGATTCAGCAGATCTTCACCACGATCTTCTTCATCGACGAGGTTCTCTTCTGCGATGTGATCGAGGACGGCACGAAACTGGTCGGCATGATCAGCGGCCAGGACGCCGTGGGCCGTACGCCCCGAATCATAGAGAAGATCAATGAGATCGAGGGCGTTTTGCGGGTGCGCGAGGCCAAGGTCATCAAGATGCTAGATGCGTAGACGGTTTTCGGGGTGGTTTCTACGTGGCGGCTGGTTGGCGTGCGCCGGGCTGCCACTTGACCTTTGATGCAAGGATCCGATTTCCTGATGCGGCCCTGGGGCCGTCTGCGGGATGAACGTAAGTGGTCCGGCTTCGGCCGGATGTCGAAAACCCTTTCAGTCAGCAGGAACCCAATCATGGCAAATCAGCAAGAGAGCTTTGGCTACCGGCTGTGGCGTTACGACGGTCAACCGGGCGAGTTGATCCCCCTGCTGCAGTCGGCGCAGGAGCACTTCGGGTACATTCCCCGCCGGGCGATCAAGTACATCTCCGAGGTGACCTCGGTGCCCGAGTCGACGATCTACGGGGTGATCACCTTCTACAGTCAGTTTCGCCTTCAGCCGATGGGCAAGCATGTCATCCGGGTGTGCGCCGGGACGGCGTGCCATGTCTCGGGCGCGAAGACGATCATCGAGGCGGTTCAGGACGAGCTTGGCGTCGAGGTGGGCGAGACCACCGCGGACGGGCTCTTCACGCTTTTCACCGTCGCCTGTCTGGGATGCTGCTCACTGGCGCCGGTCGTCATGATCAACGATGAAACCCACGGCAAGCTCACCCCGGCGTTGGTCCGGAAGCTGGTTCGCAGCTACCGGCGCAAGGCGCCCAAGACGGCGGCCGCGGCCGAAGCCTGAGTTGAAAACCGGAGCGAGATGCGATGAAACAAGTCTTCGTTGGAATGGGAACCTGTGGTCTCTCGGCTGGGGCTCAGGCGGTCTACAATCGCTTGAAGGACCTGTCGGCGCAGAATCCCGAAGCTTGCAAGCTCGAGATCACCGGCTGCATCGGCATGTGTTTTCGCGAGCCGCTGGTCGAGGTGCGCGAGAACGGCACCCGGGTGATCTATGGGGACGTGGATCCCGACCGTGCGGGTGAGATCTTCGAGCGCCATGTGCGCGGCGGCGAAGTGCTCGCCGACGGCGTCATCTACCGGATCAAGGCCGACGGTACCCAGGACGGCGCCGAGATCGCGTTCATGGATCCCCAGGAACGGATCGTGCTTCGCAACTGCGGCACCATCAATCCAGAGTCGCTGGCCGAGTACGAGGAGCGCGGCGGCTATACGGCGCTGGCGAAGGCTCTCGAGGAGATGACGCCCGAGGAGATCATCGAGGAAATGAAGGCCTCGGGCCTGCGCGGCCGTGGTGGGGCCGGATTCCCGACCGGCCTCAAGTGGTCGTTCGCCGCGAAGAATGAGGGCGAGATCAAGTACGTCGTGTGCAATGCCGACGAGGGCGATCCTGGGGCGTTCATGGACCGCTCCGTGCTGGAGGGCGATCCCCACGCGGTGCTCGAGGGCATGATCATCTGCGCCCGGGCCATCGGGGCCGGCTTCGGCTACATCTACTGCCGGGCCGAGTACCCACTGGCAATCAAGCGGCTCGAGATCGCCATCGCTGCCGCCCGCGAGAAGGGCTATCTGGGCAAGAACATCCTGGGCACCGGCTTCGACTTCGACCTGAAGATCAAGCAGGGCGCCGGCGCCTTCGTCTGTGGCGAGGAAACCGCGCTCTTCGCCTCGATCGAGGGCGAGCGCGGCATGCCGCGCATCCGCCCGCCCTTCCCGGCCGAGAAGGGGCTGTGGCAGAAGCCCACGAACAACAACAATGTCGAGACCTACGCCAATGTGCCGTGGATCATCACCAACGGTGCGGCCGCCTACGCGAAGTTCGGCACCGAGAAGAGCCGGGGCACGAAGGTCTTCGCGCTGGCCGGCAAGGTCAAGCACGGCGGGTTGGCCGAAGTGCCCATGGGCACGACGATCCGGGATCTGGTGTTCAAGATCGGCGGGGGTATCAAGGACGGCGGCGAGTTCAAGGCCGTCCAGATGGGCGGCCCCTCCGGCGGCTGCATCCCGGCCGAGCTGGCCGACACGCCGGTCGACTTCGAATCGATCCCGGCCACCGGCGCCATCATGGGCTCGGGCGGCATGGTGGTCGTCGATACCAAGACCTGCATGGTCGAGATCGCACGCTTCTTCCTGGACTTCACGCAGAAAGAGTCCTGCGGCAAGTGCACCTTCTGCCGGATCGGCACGCTGCGCATGCTCGAGACCTTAGAGCGCATCACCCGCGGCGAGGGCAAGGAGGAGGATCTCGAGAAGCTCGACCAGCTGGCCCACCAGATTCGCGAGGCCAGTCTCTGCGGACTTGGCCAGACCGCGCCCAACCCCGTGCTCACCACGATGAAGTACTACCTCGACGAGTACAAAGAGCACATTCTGGACCGGCGGTGCCCGGCCAAGTACTGCGAAGCGCTGGTCGACTTCTTCATCGACCCGGAGAAGTGCACAGGCTGTACGCTGTGCGCCAAGAAGTGCCCGGTCGGCGCCATCACCGGAGAACCGAAGAAGGTCCACGTCATCAACAATGAGATTTGTGTCAAGTGCGGCCAGTGCATCACGAGCTGCAACTTCGACGCGGTGTACAAGAATTGAGGCGTGTCATGGATACCATCCAGCTGAAGATCAACGGTCAGGATGTCACCGCCCGGCCGGGACAGACCATCCTCGAGGTCGTGCGCGAGCAGAAGCTCGACGAGATCCCCACGCTCTGTCACTCGGAGGAGCTGGCGCCGTATGGCTCTTGCTTTGTCTGTGTCGTGGAGGTCAAGGGGCGGCCGAACCTGGTGCCGGCCTGCGCGACGCGGATCGCGCCCGACATGGAGGTCGAGACCCGCAACGAGCGTGTGGTGGCCTCCCGCAAGACCGCACTCGAACTCCTGATCTCGAATCACTACGCCGACTGCGTGTCGCCCTGTCTGCAGGGGTGCCCGGCGGGAGTCGACGCCCAGGGCTATCTGGCGTTGGCCGGCATGGGGCAGATCCAGCGCGCGGTCGATCTCATCCGCGAGGCCAACCCGTTGCCGGCGGTGTGCGGCCGCGTGTGCGTCCGCAAGTGCGAGGTGGTCTGCCGGCGGGGTGACATCGATGCGCCGGTGGGCATCAACTGGGTGAAACGCTACGTCACCGACCAACCGGGCGTCTACGACCGGGATCCGGAACGGGAGCCCGATCGCGGCAAGTCGATCGGCATCGTGGGCGCCGGCCCGGCCGGCCTGACCGCGGCCTACTTCCTCGGGCGGCGCGGCTACCAGCCGGTGCTCTACGAGGCGATGCCCAAGGGTGGGGGGATGCTGCGCTACGGTATCCCGACCTACCGGCTTCCCGACGATGTGCTGGACCAAGAGATCGACTACATCGAGCGCGCGGGAGCCGAGATCCACTACAACGTGCGCGTAGGCCGGGACGTCACGATCGACGAACTCCGCGAGAAGCACGACGCCCTCTTCCTGGGGGCCGGTGCCTGGACGGGCAAACCGATGCGTGTCGAGGGCGAGTTCGACACCGAGGGCGTGGTGACCGGCGCGGACTTCCTGCGCGAGAAGGCGATCAGTCCCGAACCGGTCTCCGGAACGGTGGTCGTGGTGGGTGGCGGCAACACCGCCATGGACGTGGCTCGCACGAGTTGGCGGCTCGGGGCCGAGAAGGTCATCATTCTCTACCGGCGCACGAAGGCCGAGATGCCCGCCGACGAGATGGAGATCCACGACTGCATCGACGAAGGGATCGAGCTCATGGAGCTGGCCGCGCCGGTGGGCATCCTGGCCGACGGCGGCCGTATCAAGGGGCTGCGCTGTATCCGCATGGTCCTGGGCGAGCCGGATGCCTCCGGCCGCCGCCGTCCGGTGCCGCTCGAGGGAAGCGAGTTCGATCTGCCGTGTCATCTGGCGGTCTCGGCGATCGGACAGGGGCCGGTCCTCGATGGGTTGAAGCAGGTGTCGGGGAAGAATCTGGGCGTCAGCCGCTGGGAGACCATCGATATCGACACGAAGACGATGGCCACCAACATCCCCGGCGTGTACGCCGGTGGGGACGCGGCCGACGACGGCCCCACGGTCGTGATCGACGCCATCCGTGACGGCCAGCGCGCGGCCAAGGCGATCGATGCCTACTTGCGTGGTGCGCAGGTCGAGCCCGAGCCTTTCGTCGTCACCAAAGAGTTCTGGTCGAAGCCGGGCAAGGCCGAACTTGGCGACGTGCCCGAGAGTCCGCGGCATGAGGTGCACCTGATCGATGTGGAGGAGCGCAAGGGTAACTTCCGCGAGGTCGCGACCGGGTTCGAGCCCGAAGACGTCTCGCACGAGGTGGACCGCTGCTTATCCTGCGGTTGCGTGCGCTACGACGATTGCGCCCTGCGGCTCTATGCCGAGGACTACGGCGTGGACATGGCGCGCTTCGCAGGCTATGTCCGCAAGCACAAGATCGACGACCGCCACCCGTATATCGTCTACGACCCCAACAAATGTGTTCTCTGCTCGCGCTGCGTCCGCACCTGCGCCCGGGTGCTGACAATCTCCGCCCTGGGACTCGTCGGCCGGGGCTTCCGCACCGAGATGCGGCCGGCGATGAACGATCCGCTGGTCCAGACCAACTGCGTCAGCTGCGGCAACTGCGTCGACAGCTGTCCGACCGGGGCGCTGACCGTGAAGTACCCATTCCCGGGACGCGCTTGCCTGGCGACCGACGAAGTAGGCACGCACTGCGCCTTCTGCTCGCTGGGCTGTGAGATCCGCGTGAAGCGTTTCGGCGATGACCGCTACTACATCAGCTCTTCGGGCACGCCGGGGCAATACCTGTGCCGGTACGGGCGCTTTGGCTACGAGCGATTCATCAAGCAGCGCCGCATCGACGCGCCCAGCGTGCGCAGCGGCGTCGGTTCACAGGACACCACCTTCGACGATGCCTACGCGAAGACCATCGCCGGGCTGCGCCAGGCGGCCCAAGAGCACGGGCCCGAGGCGGTGGCCGTCTTCGCCTCGCCCGAACTCACCAACGAAGAGCTCTATCTGGCGGGCCGGATCGCCCGGGAGGGGCTGGGGACCGCCAACGTCGCGTCCTTGACGATGGTGCTGGGCGGCAACGAGTCGGGCAGCGTGGACCAGGCGCTGGGCTTCACGGCCTCGACCTGTGATCGCGCCGCCCTGCGCGAGGCGGACCTGATCGTGTGCAACAACACCAGCATGGAGCGGGATCACCTGATCCTGTCGATCGAGGTGATCGAGGCCGCGCGCAAGGGCGCCAAGCTCATCGTGGCCAACTCCACGCTGGATACCGCCGACCGTCACTACGCCGGCGTAACCCTGGATCCGATGCGTGGTCGCGCTTCGGTGATGTGGGCCGGCGTGATCATGGTGCTGCTCGAAGAAGGCGTCCTGGACCGCACGCAGGTGGCCAGCCTGCCGGGGGGCGACGCCTTCTTGAAGACGCTCAACTACGATCTTGCGACGGTTACCGAACTGACCGGTGTCGACGAGAAGCGCATCCGCGCCGCGGCGGCCATGATCGGTGAGGGCAAGCGGATCGTCTTCGTGCACAGTCCTGATCGTACTCTCGACCAGTCTCCCGGCGACCTCGAGACGATGGCCAACCTGACGGTGCTGCTGCGGCAGACCGGTGCCGGCGCGGACCTGTTGCTGCCGCAGATGACTGCCAACGGCGCGGGGCTCGAGGTCTGCGGCGCCGATGTGGGCTTCACGGCCGGGCGCCGGGCCGCGGCTGATCTTCCCGGCGCGAAGAGCCACGCCGAGCTGCGCGCGTTGCTGGAGGCGGGCAAGATTCGGGCGGCGCTGATCATCGGCGAGGACCCGATGCGGCACAACCGCACCGGCGCCTTCTTCCAGAACACCGAGTTCATCGCCGCGATGGATTGGGCGGTGACCGAGACCACCCAGTGGGCCAACGTCACCCTGCCGGGCAGCACCTACCTGGAATCACCGGGGACCAGGTGCAACTTCGAGGGCCGGCGTATCGACTTCGCCGGTGCCGTGCCGCCGCCGGCGGGCAAGGCGGGCTGGGAGATTCTGGCCGGTCTGGCCTCCCGGCTGGGGGTTACAGGTTTGCCCGAGACGATCGAGCAGCTTACGCTGCTGCTCGAGGGGGAGATCGGAAGCAGCCTCAACGGCCAGGTGCCCTTCTACTGGAACACCGGGCAAGCGCGCACGTGGGAGCCGCGGGGCCTGATTCCCGTCGAGGTCAAGGCCCAGCCGGTCAGCATCACGCCGCCGCTCACCCATGGCGAGCGGTACAAGAAGGAGATTCGCGAGGTCGGGACCGACCGCTATCGCGTCCATTAGATGGCAGGTCCACCGCGTTCGGCGGCGGAAACACCGCGCCCTGCCCCGGTCCCTCCGAGGAGCAGGCATGATCAAGCTCGACGAGCTGTACGCCTTCGTCGAAAGCAATTTCGACTTCCTGTTCGTCGTGGATCAGGACGAGCGGATCCAGCACGCCAGCCGCCTGCTCTGCCGCATGGCGGGGCTCGGCGAGGTAGTGCCCGGTGAGCGCTGTCTCGAAGAGGTGCTCACGGGCGATTCGCTCGAGACCTTCCGGGCCGCGATGATGCGCGCCAAGTGCGGCGGTGGGGGAATCGCCGTCTTCACGCCGCGGGGTGGTAGCGGCGCCTCGATCCCACTGAAGATCAAGCGCTTCTCTTCCAGCAACGATGAAATCTACACCTTCTTCGGCGCACGCATCGACGGCGTGGCCCGGATCGATGCCGAAGGCCGCGAGGAGCGCATCAAGGAGCTCTTCTGTCTCTACTCGGTGGCTGAGTGGATCGAGGCGGCCCGCTCGGTCGAGGAGTTCTTCCATCGTCTCCCCAGCTTCCTGAGCCGCGGGATGCAGTATCCCGACCAGACGATTGTCTTCGCTACCTTCGAAGGCCAGGCCTACGGACAGCCCATCGCGAGCCCGACCGTCCTCCGCTCCGAGATGGTGATCGGTGGCGCGACGGTGGGCGAGATCCGGGTGGGCTATCTGGATCCCCACCTGGAACTGCTGCCCGAGGAACAGCGCATGCTCGATGAGATCGTGCGCATGCTCAACCTGGCGTTGGAACGTAAACGGCTCAGTGAGCACCTGGTGCTCAAGCAGGAGGAGGAAGCCGCCCAGCGCGAGCGGATGAAGAAGCTCGAGCGCGACATCGCCGCGCGCACCGCCGAGCTGGAGGAGCAGCGCAAGAAGCTCGCCACGATCGACACCTACATGGAGCGCGTCAATCGCAACTGGGAGGAGTCGAAGGCCCGGCTCGAGAGCATGTTCGAGATGATCCCGGGCGACATGGCGCTCATCGACCGCAACCGCAATGTCGTCATGACCAACCATCAGGAGGTCGAACCGGGAGCGAAATGCCACTTCGCGCTCTTCGGGCGCAACCGGCCGTGTCCGGATTGCCGGTTGGCCAAGATCCTGAAGGAGAAGACTCCGATCACACTCACCATCATCCACGAAGGCCGCCATCTCGATGTCCACGCCGTTCCGGTCTTCAACCGCGACCACGAGGTCGAGGGCATCATGGAGTTCTACCGGGATGTGACCCTGGAGAAGACCTACGAGGAACAGCTCCAGCGCGCCGACCAGATGGCCGCGCTCGGTCAGCTGGTGAGTGGGGTCGGCCACGAGATCAACAACCCCAACCAGTTCATCCGCGGCAACGTCAAGATCCTGAAACAGGCGCTCGAGGACATCTTGCCAATCGTGGATCAGTACCAGGCCGATCACCCCGACCTCAAGGTCGCCCGCCTGCCCTACAGCTTCTTCCGCGAGCACATCATGGTCCTGGTCGACGACATGGCCCACGGCTCCGAGCGCATCAAGGTCATCGTCGATGGGCTCAAGCGGTTCGCTCGCCGCGACGAAGGACAGCCGATCGAGCAGGTAGACCTCAACACGTTGATCGAGGCTTGTTCGCGGCTGGTGCACAACGAGGTTCACCAGCGCGCCGACCTCGAACTCGAACTCGAGCCCGACCTGCCCACCTTCATGGGCAACTCGCAGAAGATCGAACAGGTGCTGGTGAATCTGCTCGTCAACGCCGCGCAGGCGATTCCCGATGATCGCAAGGGCCGGATCGTGGTGCGCTCGCGCACACAGAGCGGACACGTGGTTCTCGAGGTCGAGGACAACGGCAGGGGCATGAACGAGAAGACCCAGAAACAGATCTTCGATCCCTTCTTCACGACCAAGCGCGCCCGCGGGGGCACGGGGCTGGGCCTGGCGATCGCTCACCGGATCCTGGAGGAACACAAGGGCTCGATCGCGGTTGCCAGCGAGGTGGGGCAGGGTACCCGATTCACCGTCGGCCTGCCGGTCGCGCGCGACCCGATGAGCTGATTGCACCGCTGGGCAGACAGGGACCGGTCTGGGCGGTTCTGGGCTTGGGCCGGGCAGGGCAGGGCTCGACCGATCCTCCTTCCGCCTGATACAATTCGCATCACAATGGCATCTGGCGGCGCGTTGTCGGCGCGCGGGCTCGCGCGCGCCGGCCGATCATCCGGCCGATCATCCGGCCCATGGTTCGGCTCTGGCCGCCCAAGCGCATGTGTCCAACCACATCACTGAAGTTGCTCCGACAGGTTAAGGAGGGCAGCATGAAGTCCCAAGCTCGCTCGTCGTGGTTCCAGTCGTGGTTCCGGTCGTGGTTCCGGTCGTGGTTCCGGTCGTGGTTCCGGTCACGCAGTGTGGAGTGTCCCACCATCGGAGGAGGTCAGATCCCTGCCACGGGCCTCTGCGCGGCGCTCGTGCTTGCCGCGGTGGCCTTCATGGGGATACCGGCCGGGGCCGGCACGATCGATGCCCGCGTGGCTGAGCAGGCCGCCGAGGCCGGACCCGAGGGCACCGTCTCGGTCCTGATTCACCTGACCGAGCAGGCGCCGCTGGCCTCCCTCCATCAACAGCTCAAAGATGTCCGGGCCAGCCGGGCCGAGCGCCACGAGACCGTGGTCCGCGCGCTACAGGAGACGGCCGCGCGGACGCAGGCGTCCTTGATCGACCTGTTGACGGCCGGCCAGGAGACGGGGCAGGTGATCGGGTTCACGCCGCACTGGATCACGAATGTCATCGTGGCCCAGGTGCGCAGCGGTTTCCTCGCCGAGTTGGCCGCGCGCGCCGATGTCGATGTCATCGAGCCGAACTTTCAGATCGAACTCGTCGAGCCGGTGGCGCGCGCAAGCTGGCTGGGGGATCGCGGCGAGGGCCGCGCCGCCGGAGACGGTGTGTTCCTCCGCGGCCGCGAGGTGGGTGTGCCGCCGGGCCTGCGCGCGATCAATGCCGACCTGTGTTGGTACGAGCTGGGGCTCAGCGGGGCGGGCACGCTGATCTGCGGGCTCGATACGGGCGTGGACAGCCAGCACCCGGCACTCGCCACGAGCTGGCGGGGCCACGGCGGCGTCCATCCGGCCGCGGAATGCTGGCTGGACGTGCTGGCCGACTCGGTGGGGGTGCCCTATGACGGCGACGGCCACGGCACCCACACCATGGGCACGATGTGCGGGTTCGATCCGGCCCAGGGCGACACCGTCGGCGTAGCCTGGGGCGCGCAGTGGATCGCGGCGAATGCCATCGATCAGCCGGGCTGGAACGAGGAGTTCGACAACGACGTGCTGGTCTGCTTCGAGTGGATCGCGGATCCCGATGGCGATCCGCAGACGGTCGACGATGTGCCCGACGTCTGCCAGAACTCCTGGGGCGGGCATGAATTCCCCAACGACGAGAACTGGTACTATCGCTGCGACGACCGCTGGTGGAACGCGATCGACAACTGCGAGACCGCGGGCGTGATCGTCGTCTTCAGCGCCGGCAACGAAGGGCCCGACACGATGAGCTGCGGCATTCCGGCGGATCGCAACTCGACCCCGTGGAATACCTACGCCGTGGGCGCCTTGGACGCGACGAACTACATCTTTCCCTATCCCATCGCCGGCTTCTCCAGCCGGGGGCCCTCTGGATGCGACGAGCTGACGATCAAGCCCGAGGTGGCCGCACCGGGTGTGGACGTGGTCAGCTGCTTCCTCGATGAAGGCTACGCGCCGCTGAGCGGGACGTCCATGGCGGGCCCGCATGTATCGGGTGTCTTCGCCCTGATGCGCGAGATCAACCCCGATCTGGAAGTGGATCGCGCCAAGCAGATCCTGATGGACACCGCTGTGGATCTGGGTGAGGCCGGGGAAGACAACACCTTTGGTTGGGGGTTGATCGACGCCTACGCGGCTTGTTTGGCGGTGATGCACGGCTACGGCAATCTGGCCGGCGAGGTGGAGGAGGCCGGAACGGGCTTGCCGCTCGAGGGGGCCGAGGTGTCCGTGGCTGCTCTCCACCGCGCCGCGCTGTCGCAGACGGACGGGACCTTCGACCTGAAGCACCTGCCGGCCGGCGACTATGAGGTCACGACCGAGCTCTTCGGCTACGAGCCCGACATCAGCCTCGTGACGATCACCGACGAGGGCAGCACGAACCTGGCGGTGAGCCTCGTCTCCGAGCCGCGCGGTACCCTGAGCGGTCAGGTCTCGAGCGGGCGGGCGGCCGGCGAAGGTCTCGAGGGGTTTGTCGTGAGCGTGCTGAATGCCCCGGTCGAACCCCAGATCACGGATGCGTCGGGGAGTTTCTTCTTCGATGCGCTGCCCGTGGGCAGCTACGACCTGAGCCTGGGACGCTTCGGGTGGACGCTCGGACTGACCACGGTGACGATTACCGAAGGCGACACCACCACCTATGCCTACACGCCGCTGCCGGGGGCCGCGGACGATTTCGAGTACGATCAAGGCTGGACGGTCGGCGTCCCGACCGATGAAGCCTTCTTCGGTATCTGGGAGCGGGGTGACCCCAACGCCACCTACTACATCGAAGCCATGGTCGCGCCCGAGGACGACCACACCCCGAACGGTGTGCAGGCCTTCGTGACGCAGAACCAGCCCGCGGGCGCGAATCGGTTCATCGGCGACGTCGACGGAGGGCGCACCACGCTCGTGTCGCCGGTCTTCGATGCCACGCCCGCCGGCAACCCGTCGCTGGTCTACCACCGCTGGTTCCACAACTCATCGGGGTATCCGCACGATCAGCAGTTCCGGGTCGACGTCTCCAGCGACGGCGGCGAGACCTGGACGAATGTGGAGACGCTGGAGGAGACGCACAATAGCTGGGAGCGAGTGGAGATTCCGTTCTCGTTCCACGGCCTTCCGGTGACCGATCAGATGCGGGTGCGTTTCGTGGCCGAGGACATCGCCTGGCAAGCCGCGGTCGTGGAGGCGGCGGTCGACGATGTGGAGGTTCGCGGTTTCGCCTCGGATGCACCTGCCGATCAGCGGACCCCCGCGCTCAGTCTGTCGGCGCCCCGGCCCAATCCGCTCGGCGCCGGCACGTTGCTCAAGCTCACGCTGCCGCGGGCTCAGGATGCCGATGTGGCGATCTACGATTCGGCCGGCAGGCTCGTGCGGCATCTCTTGTCCGGGCCGCAGGAGGCCGGGGTGCACCGCCTGTTCTGGGACGGCAAGACCGAAACCGGCCGGCCGGCCTATTCGGGCGTCTACTTCGTGCGCCTGGGCACCGGGCAGGGCGAACTCACGCGCAGGATCGTGGTGAGCCGGTGATTCAGTCTGATCGTTCCAGGGCCGTCTTGAGCACAGCTTGGAAGACGCCGATCAGGCCGGGAATCGAGTCCTCGTTGATCATGGTCACGACGCTGAGACCGTGAGCGGGGAGGTAGAGGGCCGCGGCCTTGTAGTCGATGCCGTTGCCCACGTGGCCGAGCACGGTTTCCTCTACGCCGAAGAGAGGCCGGAGAAGTAGTCGCCCACGGTGTCATCCAGGGAGAGTGCCCCCTTCTCGACCATGCGTAGCGTGAGTGCGGCCAGGTAGTTTTTGCTGATGCTGCCCACGTTGAACATCATGTCGGGGCGCATCTCCAGGCCGCGGCCGGGGTGCGACCAGCCGGCCGCTCCCGTCCAGCTCGTCCCGTCGGCGAAGACGACCGCTGCCACGGCGCCCATGACATTCGTGTCCTGGTAGGCATCGTGCAGCGCTGTCTGCAGTGCCCGGGCTCCGTCCGGGCCAAGGGGCGTCTCTTGACCCCGCGCAGGATTCACACCGGCCGACGCAAGGAACACGCACACCGCCGCGAGGCAGATCGCCACGGGCGCATTCCGGAGCACGTCCATCCCTGTTCAGCCTCCTACTTGTCCTCGGTCTCGGTCTCGGTCTCGGTCCCGGTCTCGGTCCCGGTCTCGGTCCCGGTCTCGGTCCCGGTCTCGGTCCCGGTCTTCCGGGCGTTGGTGGTCTCGTCCTCCACCTCCGGCTCTTCCATTGCTGTTTCTTCGTCCGCTTGCTCTGACTCTTGCGCAGCCGTCTTCATGGCTTGCCGGATCTCCTGGCGGAGCTGTTCGAGCGCGGGCAGAAGGACCGGTGGGGGGCCTTTGCGCAGCAGTCGTTCCACCCCATCGAGCGCCGGCTTGTACTCGCCCCGCGCATACTGGATGCGGCTGAGGAGGATGCCGTAGTAGTCGAGCTCCTCCGGACTCACCCGCCCGGCCTGGCAACCGATGCAGGTCTCGAAGATGATCTTCTCGGCGTCCTGGAGCGAGCGCCGGTGCCGGAGCGCGAACTCGGCGTACTCGGCCCGGAAGAACATGGCCTGCCCGCCCAGGCGGGTGGCCTTGTCGAAGGCGTCTTCGGCCCGGTCCAGGTCGCCGGCCACTTCGGCGGCCATGCCAAGCAGGTGCCACAGGCTCGGGGCCGCGCCCCCCGCGCCCCCCGCGCTTTGGGCGCTCTCGTGCGCACGTTCGGCGAAGCCGAGCGCCTCCTGCGTGCGCCGGTGGATCAGGCTGATTTCCACGGCGGCGATCAAGTAGTTCACGCCGAATGCCGGGTCGCGTTCGATGCCCTGGTTGAGCAGGTCGATGGCCCCCTCGTAGTCGCCCTGCCCGCCGCGCTGGGCGAACGCCTCGATGGCCTGGCGCAACCTCGCAAAGGCCTGGAGGCCCTCGGTGGCCTGCACCCCGGAGCGAATGGCCGCCAACGCGATGCGCGCATTGCGCCGCATCGGGTCGGCCGCCAGGGCCTGATGGTACAGGTCCTGCGCCTCCTGATCCCGGCCCACCTGGTCGTAGGCTACCGCGAGGCTCTCGAGGACCAGACCGTCCTCGGGATGCTCTTCGGTGGCGGCGCGGAAGGCCTCGATGGCCTCCTCGGGCCGGCCGGTCTGCAGCGCCACGAACCCGCCCCGGAAGGCGGTCCCCAGGCTCTGGGCATGGGGTTGGTCGTCTTCGGGCAGGGCCCCCAGCATCTGCTCGAAGGCAGTGTCGATCTCGGCGGCGACCGGATCGAGCGGCTCCTCGTAGCTGCGCACGCCCATCCGTCCGGGATCGGCGTCGGCGGCATCGGGGGTGGCGATGGTGCTGGTGCCGTCGAGTTCGTCGCGGCGGCGTTCGAGCTGCTGCTCGAGCGCCGCGACCTGCCCCGCCTCCGCCGGCGGGAGCTCATCGGCGTGGTCGCGCAAGACGCCCAAGACGTCGGCGGCTTCCTCGAGCAGATCGTCCTCGAGGTAGCGCGCCGCTTCCTCGAGCTTCATCGTCCGGAAAGAGGCCTGCGCCCGCTGGATCTTTCCACCCAGCCGCTCGGCGGCGTCGGGGTCGTTGGACCCCACCTTGCGCAGGGCCTGCTGGAAGCGTTGGAGCGCCTCGTAGGGCTGGCCCGACTCTAGGCGCTGATCGCCCTGGTGCTCGATCTTCTGCGGATTGCCGAAGAGGTTGCCCAAGAATCCCATGGATGGCTCGCTCTCTGTGTGTGTGACCGCGGTGGTCTACGATTTGCCGAATGTCTTGGCGAACGAATAGGAATTGCCGCCGAAGAGGATGCCCGCGGCGCCCAGCATGACCAGCAGGCCCAGGATGGGAATCCCCGCGAACTCCACCGACACGGTGAGGCTGGCCAGCTCGCCCTCGGCCTCGCGCACGGTCAGCGTCGTGATGCCCGGATGATCCGGTGTCCAGTCGAAGCAACCGGTCGCGTCGGTTGTACCGAGGAGAACGGTTGTTTCCACGGCGCTGTTTGGACGGAACGTGGCGAAGATGGAGGCGTCCGGCAAGGGCGCGCCGCCGCGCAGGACCTGGATCTGGCAGCTCTGTCCTTCCCTGGGGTAGTCGACATTCACGCTGAAGTCGCAGTCACCGACCGTGATGCTGCGCTGGCCCCAGGCGCCCGGCGCCAGGGCCAGCAGCACCAGGCCGAGCAGTAGTCCACGCCCCAGCAACAGGGCCGGCCGCTGCCTACGCGGCCGCAACCCATCGAGCGGCCGTCCACGCCGCTGCGATCGGCGGGACGAGTCCATCCGCTCCCGGCCGGTCTCACGGGCAGACGGCCGGCACCGGATGCTTGTCATGCCTTCGGAAGGGGCAATGTCCATGGTGATCGACTCCCTCTCTCGAATCCCGCCTCTCACGCGTTCTCCATCAGGTCCGAGCGGCCGCGACGGAAGGTCAAGACGGCCGCGCCGCCGGTCGCCGCGCCGATCCACAGCAAGAAGGCCAGGTAGGGCAGGTGCTTCAGCCAACCCCAGCCGGCGGTGTAGTTGGCGGTGTAGCTGGCGCCGTACATCCCCTCGGGACTGGTGGCCTGCAGGTAGATCGAGAAACCCAGCACGCCCGCGATCAAGAGGGGGATGACGAGCTTGATCATCCAGTCGAACGCCCGCGGTAGGGTGTACTTCGAATGCTCGTTGATCGTGTGGCGGATCTTGTGCGCGCCGTAGACCCAGCCGAGCAGGACGCACTCGATCAGGCCCACCACCAAAAGGCCGTGGCTGAAGGCCCAGTGATCGACCAGGTCGAGGATCGTCAGTCCCAGGGTGCCGTTGTCGGCCAGCGACTTGTCGACCACCTGCGGCATCGCGAAGAGCAGGCTTCCGGCGACCCCGACGAAGAAGGAGTAGAAGAGCACCTTCTTGCGGTTGGCGTTGAACTTGTCGATCAGCGCCGAGCTGAAGGCCTCGACCAGCGAGATGCTCGAGGACAGCCCCGCTGCGAGCAGCAGAATGAAGAAGAGCAGGCCGAAGCCGGTGACCATCGGGTCACCGCCCGGCATCTGACTGATGCCGGAGGGGATGATGAAGAACATCATGCTGAGTGTGCTGGCCTTGGGAATCAGAATCGAAGAGAAGAGGATCGTGAAGATCGCCACGCCCGCGATGTACTCGAAGCCGCAGTTCAGGAAGCTCGTCATGAGCGCATTGTTCGTCTGGTCGGACTTGCGCGGCAGGTAGCTCGAGTAGGCGGTCATGATGCCGAAGCCCAGCGAGAGGGTGAAGAAGATCTGGCTGAAGGCGCCTTGCCAGACATCCAGGTTCTTCATCACCTCGAAGTTGGGGGTGAAGAGCAGGAACAGTCCCTGGACACCTCCTTCCAGTGTGATTCCCCGGAAGAGGAGTACGAGCATGAAGAACCACATCATCGGCACGAAGACCTTCACGGTCGATTCGATCGTGCCGGCGCCGCGCCGCACGATGAAGATGTTGGCCAGCCAGACGAGCACCACCAGGGCCAGCACCCACCACGAGGAAAGCATGTTGAAGAAAAACGCGTAGGGGTTGCCGAGGTCACCCTCGGCCAGGCCAAAGGCGGGGACGGCGATCGACTCCCTCCATAGGTCTCCGAGCGACCCGAGCAGCATGCCGAAGACCCAGGCGAGGATCGTGATGTAGTACATCGAGATGAACGTGGCGTTGATGATCGCGAACCAGCCCAGGTACTCGCCGCCGCGGCCGATCGTCTTGCGCAGCGCCAGGGGGAACGACATGCCGGTGTGGTGGCCCAGGCCGAACTCCAGGATCATGACCGGAATCCCGATCGCGAAGAGCGCGATGAAGTAGGGCAGGTAGAAGGCCCCCCCGCCGAACTTGTACGCGTTGGCGCTGAAGAAGACGATGTTCCCCAGCCCGATTGCGGAGCCCGATGCCGCCAAGATAAACCCTAGGTTGGATTTCCACTGTCCGCGTGCTTCGCCGTTTTCGGCCATGGGCTGGCTTCCTCCCGTTGGATCCCTCCGGTTCGACGTGGTGCTCGGTCGAACGCATGGGCGAGCGGTGTTATTGGCGTCGATTATGGGTGGCGCCCCGGGTTCGATCAAGGGCTTTGCCCCGGGGCTTTGCCCCCGAGGCTTTGCCCCCGGGGCTTTGCCCCCCAAGGCTTTGCCCCCGTGGCCGCGGCACCCGGACCTTCAAGGTGTGCGATCCAGTCGCACGCTGGCCCAACCCTCGATCGAGCGTGTGGGGCCGGGGGTGAGGCCCTCTGCGGCGTAGGCTTGGGTGATGGGCGGCACGTCCTCGTCATGGAAGCCCGATAAGATGAGCGTGCCGCCAGGCGCGGTGTGCGTCGCGAGGGGGACGGCGATCTCCAGCAGGGGATCGCGGAGGATGTTGGCGGCCACCAGGTCGAAGCCGCGCCGCGGTTTCAGCGCCGCGAGGGTTCCGGCAAAACAGTCGATCGCGCTGAGGCCGTTGTGGGCGAGATTACGCACGGCGGTCTCGATGGCGTCGCAATCGATGTCGAACGCCACGGCGCGGGTCGCGCCGAGCTGGCGGGCGCGCATCGCCAAGATGCCGGTGCCGGTGCCCACGTCCAGCATCGTCCACGTGCGCGTGACGCCGCCGGCCGCACTCGACCCCTCCTCGGCCGCCCAGGCCTCGATGAGCTCCACACAGCCCCGCGTGGTGCCGTGGGTTCCCATGCCGAAGGCTGACCCGGGTTCGATGATGAGCAGAGGGGCTTCCGGATTCTCGGGAATGTCCCAGGGAGGGGCGAGGATGAGCGTCGCCGTCAGACGCACGGGCCGGAAATGGCGGCGCGATTCGGCGGCCCAGTCGCGCCAGCGCCGGGCGCGAATCACCATGCGCTGGCGCGCCCGCGCGAGGCCATGCGTCTCCAGCCGGGCGGCAAGCCCGTCGAGGGCGGGTACCCGGCCAGGTAGGAAGTAGCCGATGACGAGTTCGATCGCGGTGGGCTGATCCTCCAGCGCGACCGAGGAGGTGCCCAGGGCGCCCGCTTCGAGCAAGAGCCACTCGGCCGTCTCGGCGATCTCGCGCGGAGCCTGGACGCGCACCTCGACGTAGGCGCCGGTTCTCGGTTCGGCCATGACGGGCGACTGTAGCCGGGTCCCATACCACGGGCAAGTGAATCGAATCCGTGACCTTGTCCAATCGTCCGCCGCCCTTGGGCCTGCATTGACAATTCAGACAAGTCGTAGCTTAATTGTCCGAGTTGGAGGAGGTGCGTGGAATGCTCAACAAGACGACCGAGACCGCCACGATGGCGCTGCTCTATATCGTGCTCAAGGGCGGGCAGAAGCCGGTCTCACCGCGCCGAATCGCCGATGAGCTGTCCGTTTCGCCCTCTTACCTCGCCAAGACCTTCAACAGCCTACGCCGCCACGGCATCCTCAAGGCCCACCGTGGCGCGCAGGGCGGAGTTACCCTCAACCGGCCGGCCGAGGAGATCACGGTCCTCGACATCATCGAGTCCTGCCAGGAGCTGACCGTTCTCGATCCCAATCCCCCACCTCCGTACATGGCGTCCCACTGCAACTTCCATCAGGTCCTGACCGACGTGGGGCAGACCATGGAGTCGGTGCTCGCCAAGTGGACTCTGGCCGATCTGGCCGCCGATCCCTGCCCCGCACTCAATCCCTCCGACAGCCGTTCCTGCCGCGTCTCGGACATGTGCCCCAAGCATCGTCTTCCCTCTGCCGAGGAGGGCGCGGGCTGATCCGGGGGCCGGTCGGCCGCTCTCTTGCCGCCGGATATCGCCCCGATTGGTTCTAAACCGCCTATTCTTCATTAGTTACCCATTAGGGGCCCCGGCAAGCCCTTGCCGACGGCGGAACCAGGATGATACAATGATGTCAGTATGCGAAGCCCCCGGCGACGGAAGATCAGACGGAAGATCAGAAGATCAACAGAGGGATCTGAAGAGAAAGAACGAGGATTTCCCATGTATCGCGCAATCATCATGATGAGTCTGCTGGCCGCGATGATGGCCGCTCCCGCGGGCGCACGGGAGTGGGTGGAAGACCCCCGAACGGTGCCGGATTGGGTGATCGGTGAGGCCGAGATGCCTCTGGGCCTGTCCTCGGGCGAGATTCTTGGATACGGGGACGGCGTGGCCTGGGCCGACGAGGTCCAGGTCTCCTTCTTGTTGCCCGAGGCGTCCTATGGCGGACCCTGGAGGATCGAGTTCGTCGCCTTCTACATCAGTGGAACCGAGTGGCGCCGGGTGAACATCCGCGAGGGTCTGGATCTGGAGATTGCGCCGGGCCTGCTGCTGGCTGATGATCGTGAGATCGCACCGCTCGACCCGTCCTGGCCGCCGTCGGACTGGACCTATGTGCAGCTGGCCAGCGGTTCGGTGTGTCCCGACTACCTCTACGGGGCCGAGGGCGAGGTTTTCACGATCGGGATCGAGATCATGCCGGGCGACCAGATCGGTCTGGCCGAGCCCGAGGGCGCCGGCGTGACGGCCCCCACATCGGGTTGGGGCTACTTCGAAGGCGTCTGGTCGAACGACAGCGCCGATTGGGGCCTGACGCCGGCGATTCGGATCGGCGTCTCGGACCTGGGCCTGAGCCCGGCCGAAGGCACGACCTGGGGCCAGGTCAAGCGTCTCTTCGCCACGCACGTGACCGAAGCGCCGTAGTTAGCAGCACGGTCAGCACGCAAACACGGGGGCGTTGATGAACGGGTTTGATGCCCGCGTCGATCCTTGAAGAGCAACCAGGGAACGACGACTTGGGTCACCACAGGGGCGCGAGTGAGTGCACTTGCGCCCCGCCTTTTGGGTGCGCTCGGCACGTGGTCTCCGGTCCGGCGGTCCGGCTGCTTGAACCCCGCGCCGACCGCCAGCTCCATCCTATCGGTACAACGCCTTGATGACCCCCCAGGAGGCTGACTCGGATGGCTTGCCAGATGCGGAAATGTGCTCCTTCCAGCGAACAATAGTCCA
>CAZZIF010000013.1:34199-37576 GCA_964654025.1 uncultured bacterium | reverse complement strand
GCATACGCGACCAGCGACGCCCCACCGAAACCCAGAGCCTGGAGGTAGGCGCGCTTCTGGATACGGTAAGAAGCCTGTCAGTGAGTGTCCGGTGCGGCGAGGACACAGTGGGTGAGGTCGCTGGCTTCTCTCTCGAGAGCTTCGCGGTCCGGTGCGCGGAACTGTGGTAGGATCGGAACCTGCAACAATGGTGGGTGCACTGATCCGAAGCACGAGGAGGCAGGCGTGGGGAAAAGGAGCGTCTGGGTTCTGCTGGTCGTGGGGCTGGCTTACCTGGGAGTAGTGGGGTGCGATTTCGCCTATGACGATCTGATCATCATCACTGGTAATCCCACGATTGATGAGTTCTCCTTCGAAGCGATCGGGACCATCTTCTCGGTCAGCTACTGGCATCCCCATCTGCCGCTCGACAACCTCTACCGGCCCCTCGTCATTCTCACGCACGCGATCGAGCATGCGCTCGTCGGCGAGGCGCCTCTGCTCTACCATCTCGTGAACCTCTGTTTGCACCTGCTCAACGTGTACCTCGTGATGCGGATTCTGGCGCATCTCCTCCTGGATCGCCGCGGCCTGGTGCTGATGGGTGGGCTCTTGTTCGGCCTGCATCCAGTGCTCTCGGAGGCGGTCTGCAACGTGACCTGCCGGGCGGACATGCTGACCGCAGGCTTCGTGCTGATGGGCGGACTGCTCTACCTGCGGGCGGACGAGGGAAGAGAGAGGGGCCGTCTGTCTGCCACCACGATCGCCGGGATCGCGCTCTGTTACCTGGCTGCCCTGTTGTCGAAGGAGAACGGTGTCGCCCTGATCGGGGTCGTAGGCCTACTCGGCATGCACCGGCAGCCGCTGGGGACCGGATTCGGCCGCGCCTTCGGGCGCACCGTGGCGCGCGATTGGCCGCTCTATCTCGTGCTCGGTGGAGTACTCGTCCTGGTCTTCGCCGTTCGCCAGGCGGTGCTGGGCCACTCGGCGCCGGCGACGGTAATCACGCCGCCCGAGCTCAACTTGCTGCCCTCCCAGCCGTACGGCGTTCGCTTTCTGACCGCCGTCAAGGTGCTGGGAATGGCGCTTTGGAAACTGCTCGTACCCCTGCGCCTTACGTTCGACTACGGCACGAGCCAGATCCCTCTGAGCCGCTCGGTGCTGGACGGCGGCTTCCTGGCTTCCCTGCTCGTGTGGGGCGGACTGGTGGGTGTGGCCGTCGCCCGCTACCGGGAGCAGCGGTTCCCGGCTACGGGACTGCTTCTGATCCTGGGATCCCTGCTGCCCATGTCGAACCTGATCCTCCCGAGCACATCGATCTTCAATGAGCGGTTCCTCTATCTGCCGGCTGTGGGCTGGACGCTGCTATGGGTCTGGGGGGGGCGCGAGGTCTTGCGTCGTACGCACATCCCGCCGGGGGTGGTGTTCGGTGCCTTGTCGGTGGTCTGCGCTGCGTACGCCACCCGGACGGTGCTCCGCACCTTCGACTGGCGCGACGTGGAGACAATCGTGGCGCGTACGGCCGAAGCATCGCCGAGGAGCGCCAACGCGTTGCTCGATGCGGCCACGCGAGCCTACCAGCGCGAGGACTTCGCGGCCTATGAAGACTACCTGGAGCGCGCCGTGGCCGCCTTCCCCGAGTCCCCCCGCGCCAACTACTATCGAGGGATCTGGGCGCAAGAGCAGGATCGGGCCCAAGAGGCCCGGTCCTACTTCGAGGTGGCGCTCACCGATCGCCCCAACGAGTGGAGCTTCAAGGCCGCCAAGAAGCTGGGCTACTTGCACGCCGTGGCCGGCGAGCACGACCGAGCCCTCTCTTATTACCAGCGCGCCCTGGCAATCCGGCCGGATGACCCGAACGTGCACCACAACCTCGCCTTGCTCTACCAAGGGCGCGACCAAGAGCGGTTCGAGTATCATCGGCGTCAAGCGGCGCGTCTGCGTTAGAGCCGCTCTCGTTGAGGGCGCTGGCTGATCAGGGACGGGAAGGACTGGCTGATTGGGGACGATGGTCTGAAGCGTGCGGTTCCGCGAGGGCGGGCATCACGCTGAGCACACGAGTGGAAGGTGGCTCTCATGCGGGCAACACCGTCCGGAGAACCGGAATCGAGCAAGCCGTTTGCCCTGCTGTTGGGCGTCATGTTCCTGCAGCAGATCTTCGGGGCGCTCACCTTTCCCTTCGCCCGATCCGGCCTTGCCCATATCGAGCCGTTCACCTTCGCCTTCTACCGGTTCCTGCTCGCGGCGGTCGTGCTGTTGACCGTCGTGCGCCTGCGCCGCTACTCGGTCTCGATCACGAAGGCCGACGCGGTGCGCATTGCCGGTCTGGGGGCCATGGTGATCTTCCTCAACCAGGTGACCTACCTGTGGGGTCAGTCCCTGACCGGTGCGGGCCATGGGGCGCTGCTCTTCGCAACGACCCCGGTCTGGATCTTCGTCCTGGCAATGATCCACCTGCGGGAGCGGCCCCCGCTGCGGCGCGGCGTAGGGATCCTGATGGCACTCGGCGGCGTGGTGCTCATCATGTCGGCGGGGGTCTCGACCTTCGGGCGGGAGTCGCTGTGGGGCGACCTCATCATCTGGATCTCGGTACTGGCCTGGGCCTACTACGCGATCTTGGGCAAGCCGCTCGCTACGAAGTACGGAGCCACCCGGGTAACTGCCTATGCCCTGGCCTCGGGGGCCGTGCTCTACCTTCCGTTTGGGCTTTGGCGGGCGGTGACCATGGACTATGCCGGGATCCCAACCTCCGCCTGGATCTCGGTGGCCTACGTAGGCCTGGGGACCTCGGTAGGCTCCTACATCCTCTGGTACTGGTTGCTCAAGCATATGGAAGCTTCACGGGTGGCGGTCTTCCACAACGTGCAGCCGGTGATCGCGGTCGTGGCGGCCTACCTCTTCCTGGGAGAGCCGGTAGGGCCGACCTTTCTCCTGGGGGCCGGGATCGTGATCACCGGGGTGATGATCACCGAGGTTGGTCGGCCGAGCGCCTCCCGGGCGGCACCGTTAGGCCCGGCCGGACTGGCCCCGCGCCGTCGTGCGAGCACACGAAAAGGGCCGGCTCCCGAGTCGGAAGCCGGCCACTAGTCCTTGGCATGGGCGTCTCGCGATCCTGAGCCCGCCGAACCGTCTCTACTCCGCCTTGCGCTCGTCCAGGATCCGGCGCGCTTTGCCGATGCTGCGCTCGATGCCCTGGGCTTCGACGATCTTGACCGGCACCTTGATCCCGACGACCGCCTGAATACGCGCGGAGACCTTGGCCGCGAGCTGCTCGAGGAACTCGGCGCCCTTCTCGTAGTACTCCACCCGCGCTTCGGTGTCGACGCTGATCGCGTCGATGTAGCCCTTCTTGAACAGGTGGATCTGATACTGGGGCTCGATCTCGGCGAACTCCATCA
>CAZZIF010000013.1:18170-34189 GCA_964654025.1 uncultured bacterium | reverse complement strand
CAGCACGCTCTCGATCTGCGAGGGGAAGACGTTGACGCCGCTGACGATCATCATGTCGTCGGAGCGGCCCGTCACCTTCTCCATCACGATCTGCGTGCGGCCGCAGTCGCAGTCGATGCGCTTCAGCCGGGTGATGTCCTTCGTACGGTAGCGGATCATCGGCATGGCCTGGCGTTGCAGCGAGGTCAGCACCAGCTCGCCGGACTCGCCCAGCGGCAGGGGTTGTTCGGTCTCCGGATCGATGACCTCGGCCAGCACGTGATCTTCGTTGATGTGCAACGTGCCGTGCTCGCACGAGAAAGCGACACCCGGGCCCATGAGCTCGGTAAGCCCGTAGTGCTCCATCGCGAGAATGCCCATGCGATCCTGGATCTTCTGCTTCATCTCGAGGGTCCAGGGCTCGGCGCCGAAGAGGCCCACCCGCAGCGGGAAGCTCTTGAGGTCCTTGCCCAGCGAGTGGGCGCGCTCGGCGATCGTGAGCGCATAGGTGGGGGTGCAGCCCACGACCGTCGTGCCCAGGTCCTCCATCAGGAGGATCTGCTTCTCGGTTTGACCCGAACCCGACGGGATCACCGCGCATCCCAGCCGCTCGAAGCCCAGCAGGAACCCCAGGCCGCCGGTGAAGAGGCCCATGCCATAGGCATTCTGCGCGATGTCATCCGGCCGCACGGTCTGGGCCCACATGGCGCGGGCCATGCACTCGCCCCACTGCTCCATGTCATCCTTGGTGTAGGGCCCGGTGATCGGCTTGCCGGTGGTTCCCGAAGACGCGTGTATGCGGACGAGTTCGGCCATGGGCACCGTGCACAGTCCGAAGGGATAGTTGTCCCGCAGATCGTTCTTCACCGTGAAGGGAAACTTGCCGATGTCTTCGATGCTGGTCAGGTCGCTTGGCTTGACGCCCTTTTCGTCGAAGGCCTTCTTGTAGAAGGGAATCTTCTCGTAGACTCGCTGGACAGTGGTCTTCAAGCCCTCGAACTGATGCTTGGCCATCTCCTCGGGCGGCATCGTCTCGAACGTCTCGTTCCAGTACTTGTTCACGTCTTCCTCCCCCCGTGTTCCACGATCCTCAGGTAGAGAACTTCGGTGTTCATCTCTTTGCGCGAACGGTCCCGCGGCCGGGCGTAACGCACATCGCTTCGGTCACAGGCACCGTTCGGACCGTCTACATCTTGAACATGACTTCCCAGCGCAGGAAGTATGCATCATCCTTGGGTTTGGTGCCGGCACCCTCTCCGGACGGATTCGGGTAGAAGTCGCCCGGATCCAGCCGTTCGGCCAGGAAGTGGGTCGAGATGTTGTCGGAGATCGTGGCCGAGACCTTCCACGCGTGCAAATGCCCCCGGGTGTCGCCGTATTCGCTCTCCTCGGGCGCGGTGAGGTAGTGGTAGGTGTAGGTGGCGCCCACCGAACCGGAGAGCTTGAGCCCGATCTGCGCGTTGAGCGACATCGTGTTGGTCCAGTAGGCGACGCCCCGACCTTCATTAATCTGGGTGTAGATGTAGAGTTCGCTCCACTTCGGCCACCGGGAGAAGAGGGGATTCCACGCCTCGTTGTCCTCGGTGCCGGGATCATCGCCGGACAGGTAGAACGTGCCCAGCTTGATGCTGGGATGCAGCAGCGCCAGAAAGCTGCGCGAGACCCAGAGGTAGCCGCCGTAGGAAGAATGATCGGCAAGCTTCTTCCCGGTTTGGGCCTCGGCGTGCTCGCCGAACTGGTAGGCGGCTTCCAGGCCGAAGCGAAGGTCCCAGGGCAGATCGCCGGTCGAGCGCGTGCCGAGGGTGTGAAGCTTCGTGTCGGGCTCGGGAGCGTCGTGTGGCTCCTCTTCCTTATAGATGTAGTAGGTCTCGTTCTTGCCCACCATGGGTACCGGTTGGGTCATGTAGACGCCGAAGGCGGTTTCATCCTTGTCGACCAGCTTTGTGTCAAGATCATTGGCGACGACGAACTCATCGAACTTCGGGTTGCGGATGGCGAACAGATCGATTTCGGCCTTGCGAAACCCAATCGCGTCACCGTCGAGCATGAAGAGGACGGCATTGTGGTAGATGCTGCGGGAACCGTCGCCGGGGCCCCCATCCATCAGGACGAAGCCCTCGCCCCGAATGATGTCCTGGCGGCCAATGCGCACACCCAGTGGCAGGTCGGCGATCTTGGGGACGTCCAGGTAGAGGTTGTCGAGGATGATCTCGGTCTTCTGGGGAGTCTCCCACGGATCGAGGTACTTACGCCACTCGGTGGTGAAACGGCTCTGGAGGGAGAATCCCTGACGGAAATGCAGATCGGCCGAGAGCCGGTGCCGGACGCGGAAGAAGACCGCGTCGCCGGGGAATCCGGAATCCTCCTCCGAGTCGAAGTCGAGCAGGTTGTGGATCGTCACCTGCCGGACGCGGGTGTCGAAGCCCAGGTCGAGATCGACCGGGGGTGCCGGAGGCGTGTAGCCGGTGTCTTGCGCAACAGCCGGCCCGGCGGCCAACAGGACCAGGATGATAGTGAGCAGCGGCCAGAACATGCCGGACTCCTTCGTTGACGAGTAGATCGTACAGCGCACATGGGCAGATGGATGGCTCAGCGGATCCGTGAGGCACCAAAGGCGCATCAGTGGCGGACTATACCGGTGCCGGGGCGGCGGCATCAACGCAAAAACCCCGTTCCAGGTCTCCTCGCCGAGCCATCCTGAGAGCCGTGGGCCAAAGTGTGTCTTGGGGCGGGAACAGGCCACAGGCAGAAGTGGGCTGCGGGCTGAAGTGGTCCGAGGGAGAAGTGGGCCGGGGCGGACGTGGGCCGCGGGCGGAGGTGGACCGCGGGCGGACGTGGACTACGGGATGCAAGCACCGCATGGGCTTGCTCCTAGCCCCGGGCGGCTCTCATGGGCGCGGGGTCCGCCCAGGGGTTCTGGTTGACACCCCCCGGCTCGGAGCCCTAAAACCGGTGGGTTGCCTCGGGTCACGGAGAAAGTTCGCCGGTTCGACGAGTCTAGGTGGAGGAACGCCCATGAATCACAGGTATGTGCTGATCGGAATCCTGCTGCTGGTCGTGGGCATGCTTGCCTCGGTCTCGACAGCCATGGCCCAGGGTCCATCCGACGCCGGCTCGAACCCGACACTTCTGCAGTTCCTGATGGCGCTCCTGCCGCTGCTCGTCGTGCTGGCCGGCATCATCTTCTTCCAGCAAAGTGGGGCGGCCATGGCGATGATCGGCTGGGCCGTCGCGGTGTTGCTGGCGTTCCTCTACTTCAAGACACCGTTCATGGTGGCTCTGGGGGCCTCCTGGTACGGCTTCGTGAAGTCGTTCGGAATCTCGATCGCGGTCGTCTTCACGATGTTCATGATCTTCCTGATGAAGGAGGTCGGGGCCCTGGGGATCGTTGCCGGCGCCGTGAAGCGCACCGTGGTGGGCAAGGAGGTGCAGGCGCTCAATATCGGCATCGGGTTCGGTTCTTTCCTGACCTCCCTGGGTATCGTGACCCCGGCGATGTTCCCGCCGCTACTGATCGCGATGGGATTCGGGCCCGCGGCCGCCGTGGCCATCGCCGTGCTGGGCTACAACGCGACGACCTCCTTCGCGCTGCTCTCGATCCCGATCACCCTGCCGGCGGAGATCTTCAACATCGACTTGCTCGAGTTCACCTTCAAGATCTGCATTTACCTGCCGGTCATCTCCGTCGGCCTGGCCTTCGGCATCCTGTGGCTGGCCGGGGGCAAGGAGTCGATGAAACGCGGCGCCGTGCCCGGCATCATCTCGGGGCTCAGTATCGCTCTCTTCGCTCTCGCGTTCGCCGTCATCAACTACGCGACCGGCCGCGAGATCATCCCCGTGCGCATCATCGGTGTGTTCGCGGGATTGCTCTCGATGGGGGTGCTGATTCTCTGGCAGCGTCTCTTCCAGGGCAAGCAAATCGCCGGCGAGCTCGAGCAGCTCAAGAAGGAAAACCCGGTGAAGCCCGGGCCCTTGTGGCGTGCCCTTTCGCCCTGGATCATTTTGACGGTGCTGGCCGCCGTCGTCTCGTTCCCGAAGATCAATGCGTGGCTGAGCGGGATCCCCGGATCCCTGGAGACCTTCTCGGTCTTCGACAAGGTCATCGACCTCAACATCCTGGGACAGATCTATACCTGGATCCTGATCTCCGTGCTCCTGTCGTGCATCTTCTTGAAACCCACGAGGGAGCAGTGGAATCGCGCGGTGACGGTATGGCGCCAGCGCTTCTTCTCGCCCTTCCTGGCCTACGCCGTCTACTTCTCCATCGCTTACGTGATGGCCTGGTCGGCCATGGAGACCGTCACCGGTGGGCAAGGACAGGCCCAGCTCGTGCCCTCGATCTTCTTCGACACCTGGAACATGAACATCGTCGTGGGCGCCTCGCTGGCGGCCTTCTTCGGCGGCGCCTACAGTTACATCTCTCCGGGACTTGGTATGTTCGGTGCCGTGGTGGGCGGGTCCGAGACCGGGTCGAATGTACTCTTCTTCAAGATCCAGCAACGGGCCGCGATGGATGTGGGACTCACCGACAAGCAGTTCATGACGGTCTACGGCGCCCACGCCGCCTCGGGCGGGGTGGCGTCGGCCATTACCCCGGCGAAGATCACCAACGCCGTCGCGACGATCGGTGAGGGCCGCAAGCTCGAGGCCGCCATCATGCGCAAGCACATGGCGATCGCGATCCTCCTCACGGTCGTGATGGGCGTCATGACCGGCGTGTTCGTCTCGATGGGGTTCTAGATCCAGCCTAGATCCAGCCTAGATCCAGTCCGGATCCAGTCTGGATCCGGTCTGGATCCTCGGGATAGGATTTCGCTCAAACACCGCTTCTGCCGAGCCGATATCAATGCTCAGGGCATCCACATCTTCGCGGTACGATGCTGCGGGATGCCATGCCGCGGGATGCGATGCCGCGGGATGCGATGTCATTCCCTGACCGTTCAGGAGCCCTGGGACAGAACCATGGTCATGGTGGAGGTGTCATGTCGAGCAGTCGTAGGCGGAATCCACGTTCGGATCTGACGATTTACTTGCCGGTTCACGATCAAGATCGCAATGAGCATATCGGGTATGCGGTCGATGTCAGCCTGGGGGGCATGAGGCTATTGAGTCCGGAGCCGGTACCCGCGGATCAGAGGTTCCATCTCAAAGTCGAACTCCCGGACAACGTGCTCGGCTACTCCGAGTTCTACGTCGAGGCCGAGACCCTGTGGAGCCGTCCGAGTCCCAATCCAGAGTTTCACGAGACCGGCATCAAGCTCGTGGATCTGTATGAGAACGCCGCCGATGTGATCGAAGAACTCCGGCGCAAGTCGTTTTTCCGGTCAGCCTAGCCATCTGACCGAAAGCGTGCGGCCGGGTAGCGTGCGGCCGGGTAGCGTGCGGCCGGGTAGCGTGCGGCCGGGTAGCGTGTGGCCGGGTAGCGTGCAGCCGGGGAGTGCGCGGCCGGCCTCCCCCTCTGGGCCGGGGCATCCGCCCGGAGGAGGGGGCGCCTCAGAGAGGCGTTTCGGTGGCAGATCGTCCGAACCTCTTCCTCCTTTCCTCAAGAAGATCCTTGGTAATTCCGATCAATACAGTCGATTGCGGGGAACGATCCGGCCGCGCCGGCGGCCGGATTCCGGCTAACCCCGCAGTCGGCTCGAATCCAGGTATTTCCTGGAGAGGCATTCAGGAAGAACCAGTCGTTGTGCGCATTGATGGTTGTGGGCCCAGCAAGCGGAGGCCGAATGAGTACTCGCAATTTCATCTTGATTCCAACCCTGGTCGTGGCCGTCTTGGCCGTAGCGGTCCTTGTGTTCGTGACCGACAGCACGTACCGGGACCAGATGGTTCGAGAACGCAGCAGTATTGTGGATGAGATGATCTCGCAAGTGTCGATGCGGATGAACACGGGCGTGGAGCAATGCCTGAGCCTGGCGAGTACCTTCCGCGCAGTTCCCGAGGTCGTCCAAGCCTACGAGGACGCGCACCAGGGCGATCTCCATGCGGAACTCGATCCCATCGTTGAGTCGTCCCGCCAGCGGTTGCGGGCGGCCCTTGCTCCGCAGCGCCTGGGGTATCGCGAGCAGGTCGGCAATGATCTGCACCTGCACTTCCACCTACCCACCGGCCGCAGTTTCTTGCGTCTCTGGAGAGATGGTCAGAACAACAGTGATGATCTGTCCTCATTCCGGGCAACGGTCATGCAGATCAATCAAGGACAGCACGAACCCATCGGAGGCATCGAGGTAGGCCGGGGCGGTTTCGTGTTTCGCGGCATACTACCCGTAGAGAATGCGAAGGGGCATCATCTGGGGTCGGTTGAAGCTTGGAAGGATTTCCCCGAGGTCTTCGGGAAGCTCGATCTGGGTGAGCACAAGAACCTGGCGGTGTTCATGACCACCGACAAACTGTCGGTGGCGCACAAGCTGGCGGATGAGAGCAGGTACCCTCGGATTGACGGCCGGTACGTGACCGTGGCGGCCACCGATCAGCAGCTGGCTACGCGCGTGGTCGAAGCCGGTATGCTGGATGCCGCCGTGTCGGATACGCAGATCTTCACCCGATCGCCCTACTCGATCGCCGTCTGGCCGATTCAAGATTTCAGCGGTGAGCGCATCGGCGCGGCGTGCACACTGCTGGACCACTCCTCTCAGTATGCGATGCTGACCGGATTGCGCCAGAAACTGGGTTTGATCGCGGGGCTCCTCTTGCTGGCCCTGGGCGGGCTGGCGTGGTGGATCAGCCGGGCCATCACCCGGCCGCTGCAGGGAATCGCCAGATTCACGGATCACCTTGGTGAAGGCGACTTGGTGGCCGACGTCGATATCAAGGCGCGCACGCGCGAGTTTGCGACCATCGCCGAGCGCTTGAGGTTCAGCCGGAACCAGCTCAGGGATCTGATTCAGTCGGTCAGTGGTGAGACCGCCCAGCTGAGCGCCAGCAGTGAGCAGCTCTCGGCGGCGGCATCGGGCATGGCGGCCGGCAGTGACGAGATGCGTTCGCAGGCGACGAGCGCCGCCAGCTCGATCGAGCAACTCTCGGCCAATCTGTCCAACATCGCTTCCGGTTCGGAGGAGATGTCGGGCACCGTGACCACGGTGGCCACCGCGGTTGAAGAAATGAGCGCCTCGCTATCGGAGGTCGCCAGGAACTGTGCGGACGCATCGCGCGTTGCCTCGAATGCGGACGAGCAGGCCCAGCACACCACCGAGACGATGACCAAGCTCAACATATCGGCCGGGGAGATCGGCAAGGTCGTCGAGACCATCAATGACATTGCGGATCAGACGAACCTGCTGGCCCTGAATGCGACGATCGAGGCGGCGAGCGCGGGCGAGGCGGGCAAGGGGTTTGCCGTGGTGGCCAACGAGGTCAAGGAGCTGGCGAAGCAAACCGCGGAGGCGACCGACGAGATCGGCCGCCTCATCGGGGAGATGCAGGTCGACACCCGCAGCGCGGTGGAAGCCATCGAGCTGATCGGGGGCGTGATCGGCGAGGTGAACAGCATCACCCAGACGATCGCGACGGCGGTCGAAGAGCAGTCGGCCACGATCAACGAGGTGGCGCACAGCATCGGCGGGGCCTCGCAGGCGGCCGGTGACGTTTCCCGCAACATCCAGGAGGCCTCCACGGGAGCCGACGAGGTCTCGAGCAATGTTCAGAATCTGAACGCCAGCATTCAACTGCTCGCCGGCGGCACGGTCGACACCGACCAGGGGGCGGCCGAACTCCAGAAACTCTCGGTTCGACTGGACGCCCTCGTCCGGCGTTTCCGGACCGGCCGCGAGGATGGATTTGCCGTCGAGGGCACTTCCCGAGCGTCCGTGGGCGAGGCGGGCGAGGCGGGCGAGATTCCCGACCTGATTGCCTGGGGGCCGGAACTCAGTACTCTGGTGAATGCCATGGATGAGGAACACAAGAAGCTCATCCGCATCATCAACGATCTGCACCGGGCGATGCGCACGGGGCAAAGCCACGGGCGGATCCAGCGGCTCGTCGGTGAGTTGGCCGACTACAGCGCGGAGCATTTCCGGGACGAAGAGGCCTTCTTGGAAAGCATCGGGTATCCCGGCTTGGGCGAGCAGAAACGGCTGCACGAGACGTTCGTCAAGAAGGTTCAGTCCTACCAGCGGCAGATCGAGAACGGGGAGCGGATTCTCTCCACCGAGGTCATGGCCTTCCTCAAGGACTGGCTCGTCAATCACATCGTGAAAGTCGATCGCCAGTACGGCCACTACCATGAGCAGAAGAGAGCCGCATAGTGAGTTTGCCCGCGTGGTCACGGGAATCGGTGCCCGCTGCCATCCGTGTGCTCATCGTCGATGACACGGTGGTGTACCGAAAGGTCCTCTGCGATGCGGTCGCCGCGATCGAGGGCGCCGAAGTGGCGGCCACCGCGCCTTCGGGCGAGCTGGCCCTGCGCCACCTCAAGCAGAAGGAGATCGATCTCGTCCTGCTCGACATCGAGATGCCCGGGATGGACGGGTTGGCGACATTGGCCCACATCGTTCGCGAACACCCCCGGGTGGCGGTGGTCATGGTGAGTGGGGTCGATGGCCGGGGCGCCACCCGGACCCTTGCCGCGCTCGATAGCGGCGCACTCGAGTTCATCGCGAAGCCGACAGGAAAGGACGCGAGCGAGAACAGCGCCCTTCTCTGTGCGGAGCTGAAGCGCGTCTTGCGGATGGTTGGCCACCAGGCAAGCAGGCCGGCAACGACCAAGGTTCTTCCACTGACCCAGACGGCATCCTCGGTCCGTGCACCAGCCCGGGACGCTTCAACCAGGGACCCGTCAGCTGCCGCTGGGGCTAGGTCGTCGGCCCAGAGAGCCCTGCCGGCTCCGCGCCGTTACGGCGTCTTGGGAATCGGCATCTCGACCGGTGGGCCACGCGCCCTGGGCATGCTCCTGCCCGCACTGCCCGCGGATTTTCCGCTTCCGGTCCTGATCGTGCAGCACATGCCGGCCAACTTTACGAAGGCGCTGTCGGAAGACCTCGATCGCAAGTCGCTTCTGGAGGTGCGCGAAGCCGCCAACGGGGACCGGGTCCAGCCGGGACGGATCTTGATCGCGCCGGGAGATCGCCACATGACGGTGGTTCGAAGCCGGGGGCAGGTCCAGGTCCTTCTCAATGATGGACCGCGCGAGAACGGCTGCCGGCCGGCGGTGGATGTGCTGTTCCGTTCCATGGCCAGCGCCTACCCGACCCAAGGGGTTCTGGCCGCCATCATGACCGGAATGGGCTCCGACGGATTGAATGGCGTGATGGCGTTGAAGAAGGTGGGGTGCCGTTGCCTGACCCAAGATGCTGCCTCGTGCACCGTCTACGGCATGCCTCAGGCGATCGACGCTGCCGGGCTCAGCGAGGAATCGGTGGGCCTGGAGCAGCTCGCGGGTCGCCTGACAGCGCTGGCGAGAGCCAGTGGGAGGGCCGCATGAGGATTCTGTGTATCGAGGATGACCCGACCACAGGGGCGATCCTGCAACGGGAGCTGGCCAGGTGCGCACCGGAGAGCCATGTCTCCGTGGCGGTGACGGCCGAGGAAGGGCTGCTCCTGCTCGATCAGGAGCCATTCGATGTGGTTCTCACGGATCTCATGTTGCCGGGTTCCTCCGGTCTCGAGGTCGTACGAACCGTGGGCGCCCGTTGCTCGGATACGGCGGTGATCGTATTGACCGGACATGGGTCGGTGAAGACAGCGGTTGAGGCAATGCAAGCCGGCGCCTGGGATTATCTGGAGAAACCGATCGACTTCACGCTCCTGACGACGCGTCTGCGGTCAGTTGAGGAAGCTCAGCGGCGCTGCCACGAAGTCGAGGAGTACCGCCTGGCCAAGGAGTTGGTCGAGAGCAGTGCGGCGCGGGACGTGCGCAGCATGGAGCTGCGCTTGTGCGAGTTGCAGGCGGCGGTGAGTCATGCCCACGCGCTGCTGTCGGGTTCGGAGGAGACACTTGATCCCGACCGAATCCGGTCCGTACGTGCGCTGCTGGCCCCCTTCGGCCGGTCGGAGACGTGTGCGGGAGATGCCGGGTTGGCGCTGTCCGACCAGCGGTCTCCCGGTCCCGACGATGAAGACAACGAAGAGGATGGGATGTTCACCGAAGAATCGGGAGCCGCCTGAGGGATGCAGAAACCCACAGACTTCGAATTCCAGGCGTTGCGCGATCTGGTCGAGAAGTGGTCCGGGATTGCCATGGCGTCGAACAAGGCTTACTTGATCGAGACCCGCTTGCATGGCCTGATCCAGCAATGCGGCGCTGGAAGCTATGCCGATTTCATAGGCCAGCTGCAGTCCGATAAGGACCCTGCCCTGCGGGATCAGGTCATCGACCTCATGACCACCAACGAGACGCTCTGGTTCCGGGACCGCCATCCGTTCACCATCTTCGAGCAAGATCTCATTCCGGAGTATGTCCAGCAGCTTCGCAGTGGAAAACGCCGCCAGGTGCGCATCTGGTCAGCAGCCTGCTCCACCGGACAGGAGCCATACTCGCTGGCCATGGTGTGGCGCGAACGCATGCGCGCCATCCCGGACTTGAACCGAGCGCGGCTCGAGATTCTGGCGAGCGACATTTCGCTCAGTGCGCTTCGGTTGGCCAAGCGGGCCCGCTACGAGAATGTGGCCATGAGTCGCGGACTGGACAGGTCCTACCGGGATCGCTACTTCAAGCAGGAGGGACGTGTCTGGTCCCTTGATCCGGATATCGTGGGGATGGTCAAGCTCAAGAAGATCAACCTGCAGGATTCGTTCACGGGCTTGGGCCGGTTCGACGTGATTCTGTGTCGCAACGTGGCCATTTACTTCGCTGACGACTTCAAGCGAGAGCTGTTTGGCAAGCTGGCGAATGCCTTGACGCCCGACGGGGTCCTGTTTCTGGGAGCCTCGGAGTCGATCCTGACCCACAGTGACCGGTTCACGCTGCGAAAGGGGAGTTCCGGCGTGTACTACCAGCTGGCGGAGGTGGCCGGTGCGATGCGGGAGAGATCAGCATGAAAGTTCTGGTTGTGGATGATTCACGCATGGTGCGAAGGCTCATCGGCGGGGCGGCCGAGGTGCTGGGCTACGAGGTCATCGAGGCGGGCAACAGCCGTGTGGCGCTGGAGATCCTCGAGCAGGAAGCGAACGAGATCGCCGCGATCACCCTGGACATCAACATGCCGGAGATGAACGGTCTGGAGTGCCTGGAAGCGCTGAAGGCGGATGAACGCTTCGCGCAGATTCCGGTGATCATGGTGACCTCCGAATCCGAGAAGCGAATGATCTTGGAGGCGATTCGACAGGGAGCGCGGCATTACATCACCAAGCCGTTCACGCCCGATGAGGTGACGAAGCGCCTGCTGGAGGTGACCGGCGATGATGACGACTTCTAGCGGGTCCAGGCTCACGAGGGGAAGAGCGCCATGTCCGATTTCGATCCCAGCTTGATGGAAGACCTGATCGCCGAGTCCAAGGAGCACCTGGACACGATCGAGCCCGACCTCATGCAACTGGAAGAGACGGCCGGCCAGGCCTCCGGCGAGGTGATCAACCGGGTGTTTCGCGCGGTGCACAGCATCAAGGGTGGGTTTGGCTTCTTTGGTCTCACCCACATCAAGGATCTGGCCCACGTCATGGAGAACGTGCTCGGCCAGGCGCGCGATGGCTCACTCTCGATGAATGCCGGCATCGTCGACGTACTGCTGACTGGACTGGACAAGCTGCGCGTGTTGATCGCCGATGTGGATCAATCGCAGACGATCCCCATCGAGACCGAACTCGCCGGGCTCCAGGCGATTCTCGACGCTTCCCAGGAAGAGCCCGTTGCCAATCCAAGCGGGCCGCCGTCGGAGAATGCCTCGGGACAATCCGCGGCTTCTGAGCGCGGCACTTCATCCGGTCCCCCTCCCGAGGTGCCGGCCTCCTATTTCGCCGCCATGGAGCTTCTCGAGACCCCCGGCGACGACATTCTGGGGGAGGAAGCCACCGAGCAGCTCGGGGCATGCCTGCGCGACACGTGCGCGCTTGCCACGGGGACCGAGGGCAAGTCCCGCGCCGAGGCGCTACTGGGAGGATACGAAGCCTGCCGCGACAGTATGGGCTTGGACGGGTTGCTGCGTGAAGCCCTGGCGCTGAATCTGAAGGAACTCAAGGACTACCTGATCGTGCCGCCGGCTCCCGGCGACGAAGACGTCCCCGCGGCAGCGGCCTCAACCGGCTCGATGCCAGCCAAGACCACACCGGCAGCGACCACAACCGGCTCGATGCCAACCAAGGCGGGGCGGGCGCCTGAATCGCTCCGCGTCCGCGTGGATCTGCTGGACCGGCTCATGAACCTTGCCGGGGAACTCGTGCTGAGCCGCAATCAGATCAAGCAGGTGCTGGGCGGGAAGCTCCAGACCTGCCTGGGGGAAAACCAGCCACTGCGCCGGCTGCAGGATCAGGTGGCGAAATCGAAAGCCAAGTTGTCATCCCTGGACGGGGCGCCCTCGGACGCGGCTCGGTGGTCGGCGGTGGTGGCCCGTGAGTTCTCGATCCTCGAGTCCTGTCTGGCCCAGCTGCTGGATCAGAAGCTGACCGGCCTTCCCGTGCTGAACTCGGTGGTGCAGGACATGGACCTGGTGACCAGCGAACTACAGAACGGGGTGATGAGCACACGCATGCAGCCGGTGGGATCGGTCTTCTCGAAGTTCCCGCGTGTGATTCGTGACATGAACCGCAAGCTCGGCAAACAGATCGATCTCGAGATTCGCGGGGAAAGAGTTGAGCTGGACAAGTCGATCATCGAGGCCCTCGGAGATCCGTTGACCCACCTGATTCGCAATAGTGCCGACCACGGTGTTGAGCCTCCCGAGGTGAGACGGGCCGCCGGGAAGCCGGCGAACGGAACCCTCCATCTCTCGGCGCGCCACGAAGGAGGCCAGGTCTTCGTCGAGATCGCCGATGATGGCGCGGGCATCGACCCCGAGAGGGTCGTCGCCAAGGCCATCGAGCGCGGGCTCATCACGCCCCAGGCGGCCGCGGACATGTCCACCCGCGAGATTCTGCGATTGATCTTCGCTCCCGGCTTCTCGATGGCCCGCGAGGTCAGCGACATTTCGGGGCGCGGTGTGGGCATGGATGTGGTTCGTTCGAACATCGAGAGGATCGGCGGCTCGGTGGACATTGAATCGGTCGTGGGGCAGGGGACGCGCATCATCCTGCGGCTTCCGCTCACGCTGGCGATCATGCCGGCGCTGATCGTTCGCAACGGTGGGAAAACCTATGCGGTTCCGCAGGTGGATATCGAAGAGCTCGTGCGGGTGCGTCCGGGCGATACCGATCGCAAGATCGAAAATGTGCGCGACAATCCCGTGATCCGCCTGAGAGGCGCATTGCTGCCGCTGGTCTCGCTGACGAGTGCCCTCGGCGATCTTCCGCTCAGCGCAGGTCCGGCAAGTGCCCCGGCTCGTCGCGCCACGAATGTGCTCGTGCTCAAGGCGGGGCCGCATCGATACGGACTCGTGGTGGATGAGCTTCAGGATTCCCAGGAGATCGTGGTCAAGCCTCTGCCCGACTATCTCGGTGAGTGCCGGTGCTATGCGGGCGCTACGATCATGGGGGACGGGTCGGTCGCCATGATCCTGGATGCCGGCGGTACGGCGGTCAGCGCCAATCTTCGCTTCGGTGGCAGGCTCGATGGTTCTGAACAGGGAGGCGAGAGCAGCGATCGCCGGATCGCGGCCGAGAGCGAATCCATGCTGATGGTGCGCAATGGCACACCGGAGACCCTGGCGATCCCGCTGAACATGGTGGCGCGGGTCGAGAAGATCTCGGCCCAGGCCATCGAGCGCGTGGGACAAGAGGAATACCTGAAGTACGCGGACTACTCGATGCGCTTGTTGCGCCTCGAGGAGTACATGTCCATCCAGGCCCCGGGCCGGGACCAATCCGAGTACTTCGTCGTCGTGCCCAAGCAGGTTCGGCACCCGATGGGCATCCTGGTCAGCGCGATTGAGGACATCGTCGAGGTCAGCGCCACGCTCGACCGCGACACGGTGGCCGGACCCGGCGTGCTGGGTTCGATCACGTTGGACGGTCGTCTTCTGGTGTGCATCGACATCCATGACCTCTTCGAACGCGCGGCGCCACAGGTCTACGGTCCGAACCGCGGCAGAACGACATCGGCGCCCGAAGGGGCGGCGGCCTGAGGCTTATCTTCAGCGGGGGAATCTGGGGATGGAGATGCAGTGCACAACGTTTCGGCTAGGGACAGCGCTCTATGCGGTGAACATCTTCCTGGTGGATGAGATCAACCGGCACCTTACCCTCGTTCCGGTGGCGGGAGCGCCCGACTTCGTCCGCGGGATCACGAACCTGCGGGGCCAGATCGTGACCGTGGTGGACCTGGCGGTCAAGATGGGCATGGCTCCCAGTCCCATCACGGGAGAGTCGCGCTGCGTGATTCTCAAGAGATCCGAGGCGCTCCACAGCGCGCGTGAACACGGATGGGTCGACGATGACACGACCACCGACACGGTGGGCTTGCTGGTGGATCGCATCGAGGACATGGTTACGATCGATCCCGCGGAACTGGGATCGGTACCCGCCAACGTGGCGGAGGTGGATGGCCGCTTCATAGCCGGTGTCGTACGCCTGAAGGACGAGCTGATGATCGTGCTGCGCCTGAGCGAAGTGCTGGCCTATGCCGCGGCTTCCTCTTTCGATTGAGTTGCCGTCGGCATCCGTTCGATGTGCACATAGAGCCGAAATGGATCGCGCGCTCCCACACCTCGAGCTTCACCAGATGCGCTTGGTTGCGGTTATCCTTCCCCCACTCGCATGGAGTCCGGCCTTTTGATCGGCCGCAGGTAGTAGACGTGCGGTCCGAAGCGGGTTTCGATGAGCTGCCCCTGGCGGACCAGTTCCCCCACCAGTTCCCACTGGGCCCCGGCGTGATCGATGAGCTTGCGGACCGCACCTTCCCGCATTGGATGCACCGCCGTGATGCTCAGCAAGTCCTCCTTCGCGTCACCGGTTGCGGAGAACGCGTCGCCTTCATAGCCCACGAGCAGCTCGACATGGTCGTGGGAGCTTTGGAAGATCGCATAGGCTTGCGCCATCGATTCTTCGGTCGCGGGCTCGACCCAGGCCTCGGCCGGCGGCCGGGTGGGCACCGCCAGATAGGCCAGGGAAGGACTCAGCTCGCCCACGAGTTCGGCCGTGGCGCGCACGTCGTCCGCGGCGTCATTGACGCCGGCAATGAGCATGGTTTCGGTGGTCAGCTCTCCATCGAACCGCTTGGAGAAGGCGCGCATTCCATCCAGGAGCGAAGAGAACCTCAGCTTGCGGTTGGGCCGGTCCACGCGCCTCCAGGTCGGCTCTCGCGCAGCATCGACTTTCAGGGAGACCCAGTCTGCTTTGGCGAGATCGGTGCGTACATCCTCGCGGTCGATCAGACTGGCGTTGCTGATCACGGCGATCCGGATACCCAACGGCCGCAACGCATCGATCGTCCGGCCCAAGTTGGCATCCAATGTTGGCTCACCATCGGGAACGAAGGCCAGGTAATCGATGGGCTCCCCACTCTCCTGGCAGGCCGTGACCTTCTCGCGCACGACGGCGACCAGCTCTTCCGGCTGCCAGAACGTTTGCCGATCGATGTGCTGCTGGAGCGTGCGGCCTAGCTGGCAGTACACGCAGGAATAGGGGCACAACTTGGGCGGGATGTTGTTGATCCCCAAGCTCCGGCCGAGCCTGCGTGATGGGACGGGCCCGAAGGCAATCATCAGCACCCACCTTTCCAGGACACGCCTCATGTTCGGGTCGCGGACGAGATCTGGATGGATCCACGATCCTGGAGAATACTCACCTGTCATTCACAATAACCCTAGCAGCCAAATCGACCCGTGTCAATCTCATGAGTATTCTCTTGAATTGCCTCTATTTTATAGTACTATGTCTTTGATAGATTCTAGATGAATCACATACCTACTGGTAGGTTAGTAAGATGTCACCTCGAAATCCGGCCCCACATGCAGGCGGAAGCCGAGCCCAAGGCCCGGCTCGCACCCCGGCTCGCACCCCGGCTCGCACCCCGGCCC
>CAZZIF010000013.1:14352-18070 GCA_964654025.1 uncultured bacterium | reverse complement strand
CCCGGCCCTTACGCCGGCCCAAAGCCCAGGCCGGAGGCCCCGGCACGCCAACGAGGAGAAAGCACTCGATGTGCTGCTGGATGCCGCCTTTCGAACCTTCACCGAGCGTGGATACAGGACGGTGCGGCTGGAGGATCTGGCGAAGGCCGCTGGGATGACCAAAGGTGCTATCTACTACTACTTCGATAGTAAAGAGGATCTCCTTCGCCGCGCGCTTCAGCACCGCCACCGGGAGATCTTCGCCGAGATTGGCGAGGTGACGCGGGCCGAGTCCGGTCCGGCGTCGGCCAAGATCCGCTTCGTGCTGCGGAAGGTCTGGCAGCACTATCTCGCACCCGATTGGGGCCATGCCTTTCGATTGCTCATGGGCGAGGTGAGCCTGGAGTTTCCCACCGTCTTCCGTACGTGGTTGCAGGAAGGTCCCATTCATGGTTGGTCGCTCATCAGTGAACTCATTCGGGAGGGGGTCCGGGCAGGGGAATTCAGGCCCGATGTGGATGCCGAGGTTGCCGGCAGAATGGTGCTCTCGAGCTTCATGCTGCAGGCTGCCTTGCAGGTTCATCCAGGAGCCGGTGAGCTGGCGCCCTGTGACCCCGACCGCATCTTCGACTCGACCGTCGACATCTTCATGCACGGGCTGACGGTGACCCACAATCTGTCGAAACCGAATCAAGAGGGGAGGTGAATCGCCATGTCGGACGACGTTTGGAGGTCAGACATTGAACACCTCCGGCTGGAGAAGGATCGGTTCTTCGGTGAAGGCCTGCAGTCTCCGATCCCACCGCAGCAACGCGGGGGTTTTCGAGGTCTCGACTACTTCCCGCCCGATCCCGCGCTCGTCTTTCAGATTCCTCTTCATGAACATCAACGCAAGACGACGGAGACAATGGCCTACACGAGGGGGGAGGTACGGGAATTCATCCGGTGGGGAGAGTTCCGCTTCGAGATCGATGGCCGAGCCTGCGCGTTGCAGGCCTACAAGGCAGATGCCGAGGAGGATCGGCTCTTCATCCCATTCAGGGATGAGACCTGCGGCCACGAGACCTACGGCGCCGGCCGTTACATCGATCTGAATGCCGCGCACGACCGATCACCCGACGGCACGTGGTCGGTGGACTTCAACCAAGCTTACAATCCGTGGTGCTGCTACAGCACGGCATTCACGTGTCCTTTCGTTCCCCAGGAGAACTGGCTGCCGGTTCCGATCCGAGCAGGAGAGAAGAACTACCCTGCGAGCGAAATCGACCTCGATCGATAAGCCTGCGATCGGCAGGTGCTCGATCGGTAAGCCCGCGATGGGCAAGTGCTCGATCGGCCAACCTGGCGGAGGCGGATGGCCGCACGGGCCTAGATCGCCGATCTCACGGGACGAAAACCGCAGGAGATCGCGGTGTTCTCCGGAACACCACTCGAACGAACGGCCGAGCGGCAGTTCTCCGCAGCGTTGACCCAGCTGCCGCCGCGCACAATCCGATTGCTGCCAGTCGTGGGACCACGGGGATCGGTTTCGTCTCCGCCATACTCGCCGCCGTACCAGTCGTTGCACCATTCCCAGAGATTTCCATGCATGTCATGGAGGTCAAAGTCGTTCGCCAGATAGCTCCCCACCGGCACCGTCCCACCTTCATACGGCCCGGGCGAGCAGCCCGGATAAGGCTGGTTGCCGTCGTAGTTCGCCTCCGTCTCGGCGTCAAGACAGACTCCGGTGTTGAAAGGGCTCTGTGTCTCCGACCGGCACGCGTACTCCCACTCCGCCTCAGTCGGCAAGCGATAGCCGGTAGCGCTGTAGGGATCATGTCCGTTGCACAGCCAGGTCGCATGATCGTAGGCGCGCGGCAGGTTCTGCTGCAAGCTCAGCCAATCGCAGTAGGCGACCGCGCCGTACCAGCTCACATTGAAGACCGGGCGCTCTTCCTTGCCGGGCTCCACAATGAAAACACCCTCACTAAAGGAAATCTCCGACCCGATGCCATCCATGTCAAGCAGCTCCTCGGTCGAGCCGTCCAGCGCATCGCGCAGACTCGAGCCGTCCACCGTGCAGTAGCCGTGCTCATAGGCCCACTGCGCAAGATCCACGAACTGCTGGTTGGTCACCTCGCTGATCGCCATGTAGAACGGTGTCGTGAGGACGACGTCGCGCTGAGTCTCATGGCTTTGGTGGCCGTGTTCCTCTTCGGGGCTTCCCATCGTGAACGTGCCCGCGGGAAGCATGCTCATTCCCGGCGCGCTGGTCGTGTCTTCATAGAACGTCAGGCTGTCGACATGCGACACCCAGTACTCCGTCACCAATTCTCCTTCGTGGACGCGCATCTTCCATTCGCCCTGGCTTGCCGGAATGAAGAGTGCGAGTGCCAAACCCACTATCAGAAACGCACGTCGTTGCATGGCTTGATTCTCCTTAGGTTGCTTGTTCTCTTCTGGCTTCCTCCCATCACGGCAGAAGGATCATCCGCCGGCTCTCTTTGATGCCGGGCGCCTGTAGGCTGTAGAAGTAGACTCCGCCGGCCGTTCGACGGCCGGCATCATCCCGTCCGTCCCAGCTCACGGAATGGTGGCCGGCCTCGCGTTTGCCGCCGACCAGGGAGCGAACCAAACGTCCGTCGGGGGCGTAGACGCTCAGTTTCACCTCCCCGTCTTGCGGAAGCTCGAAATCAATTCGCGTCTGGGGCGAGAATGGGTTTGGTTGGTTCTGAAAGAGATGAATGGCCTTGACCAATCCGGCTGCTTCTTCGAGATCTCCGACACTGGAGAGATCCCACAAGAACTCGATCCGCGCGATCATCTCGGTGGCGAATTGCTGGGAGCCGCTCCCGGTCACGACCACCAGCGTGTCCTGATCCTCGAAACCGATCCGTTCGATATCATCGAGCGCATAGATCGCATCTTCCCCGCCCGCAAGCCGTACCGCCAGGCGCGGCTCATCGGCCAATGCCCCGGGCGATAGAAGCATCATCAGCAACAGGAGCAGACCGGCCAGCACCCTGTGCGTGAAATACGGATGGATTGTCGGTTGCATGATGACCTCCCTTGCTGATGACGCTCGCGCGATACCTCTGTAGCAGTGACTCCAATGCTATCATACGGGGCATGCGATTGCACGGAGGTCCGGTTCGGCGCAGCCTTCCGAGCCCGGACGCATCTGCAGATCGAGAATCCCGCCGTGCGCCAGCAGCGATCGGTGCCTCGCAGCGTAACCTCTCGGCCAGCCACCCTGCCGTGCTCACAGGGTTCGGATTTCAGCCGTCGTCTCGCGGCACCGATCCGCGTAGCCGCTTGGTATGGCCTCGCCGTCGCTTCTCTTCCAGGCGGCGCGCCCGGGAGGCGCGCGTGGGCTTCGTCGCTCGCCGCGGCTTGGGACGCTGGGCCGCGTGGCGCAGGAGAGCGACCAGGCGGTCGTGGGCGTCCTTGCGATTCTGCTCCTGTGTGCGGTAACGGCGGGCATCGATCACCAGTACGCCCTCCCGCGAGATCTTGCGCCGGGCTAGCGTGTGCAGGCGTTCCCGCATCTCTTCGGGTATAGCCTCCGCCTTGGCGAGATCAAAGCGCAGCTGCACGGCGGTGGCGGTCTTGTTGACATTCTGTCCCCCGGGCCCATCGGAGCGGACGAAGCTGAGCTCGATGTCTTTCTCGTCGATGGCGATCTCGGGTGTGATCTGGATCATCTCGGCCTCCGCGAGAGGTCATCCGGGTCATTGTCGACACCGTCAACACCGCCGCC
>CAZZIF010000013.1:0-14252 GCA_964654025.1 uncultured bacterium | reverse complement strand
CGCCGCCAGCACCGCCGAGCCGATCGTTTGCGGGAGTGCGTGCGAGTTCGCTCTCGGCATCGGTCGACGTCAAACGAGGTAGATGCCCGCCGGCGAAGGTGCGGTACTCACGATAGAGGTTGGCCGTCAGGCACGCATGTACCGGTGAGATGGCAACCCAATCGCCGATCTGAATGCGCTCGAAGAGGTCGGGGGAGGTCTCGAGCGTGCCATGTTCCTGCGAGAGGTTGACCAGTGCACCCCGGGTCTCGAGAGCGCCCAGACCATCAGGGCCTGCGTGGACCAGATACCCGTAGATCGTCCGCCCAGCGAAGGGTCCGGTGCGAGGCGCAAGGGCTTCCTTCGAGAAGTGAACCGCGCCGCCGTAGAGGTTGAGTTGCCCCCGGCGTGGATACTTGCCCGTCACCGGGCAGAGCACCGCGAGAGCCAAGTCTTCGGGACGACAGGCGCCGACCGCCAGTTGCATCAGATCATAGAAGATGAAGTTGCCGGGGCGGATCTCGTCGGCAGCGCCGAACTCCTCGGCGAGGCTGCAGCCGGGCGTGTCCCCGATCGAGATTTGCCCCGGGGCAAAACCGGCCGCCACCAGGTGCCCCTGGGCTTCGATCAGACGAGCGAGTCCGGCGCGATGGACGGCGCGCACCTCATCGGGGCCGGCGGCATGATAGGTGTGGCCGGCGTGGCTCAGCAGGCCGGCCAGCTCGAGATCCGGGTGGGCCCGGGCCGCCTCGGCCAGTGCGGCCAGGCGTTTCGCATCATCCCAGGCGATGCCGGCGCGACCGGAGCCCACATCCACCTTGATCCAGAGCCGGATGAGGCCCGGCCAGCGCGACGGAAACCATCGCAGGGTGGCCGGATCGTCGAGCAGGAGCCCAAGCTCGATGTGTCTCCGAAGATCGACGAGCGCAGAGACCTCGTGCGGGTTGACCGGCACGGCCACCGTGATGTCCCGCCAGTGGAGGTCGGTCGCGCGGGCTCCGTCGCCTGTGTCGGGGGTATCTGTGGTGTCCGTGCCATCGGCGCCGGCGACCGTGTTGGCAGCTTGGGCGAAATAGCGGGCCATCTCGACCGAGGAGACGGTGATCGCCTCCACCCCCCGCTCGCGGAACCATTCGCCGATGGCGGCGGATTGGTGGGTCTTGAAGTGCGGCCGCAGACGCACGCCGAGGCGCTGTGCCCGGCGGACCATGCGGTCGAGATTGGTCCGGGCACGGTCTTCGTCGAGCACGAGCGTGGGCCGCCGGATGCCGGCGGCGAGCGGGGTCTGCGCGGATAGCATGAGCCGGACCTCCCGCGCCCGATCAGTCGACCAGGTAGTACTCGAGCGTGGAGACCACCCGTACCTTCTTGATGTGGGGCGTGTTGCTGTCCCGGTCCTGGATCGAGAACTGCCCCTGGCGGGCGGTCTTGATCTTGCCGAGGTGACTGTCCGAATCCCGGGCGAACTTCTCGGCCACCTCACGGGCGTTGCGGGTGGCCTCCTCGATCATCTCCGGCTTGATGTCGTTGAGGCCGGTGAAGAGGAACTGGGTCCGTGAGTCGTAGTCCTGGCCGCCGACGGCAACGCCCTGTCTCCCGAGCGCGCCGACATCGCTCATCGCCGCGCGCACGCGTGCGATGTTGGGCGAGTAGACCGTGACCGTGCCGTTGCCCAGGTACCGGAACTGCCCCTGGTCGCCGCCACCGTAACGCTCGGCCTGCTTGTCGATGATGGCCGGCACACCCTCGGAAACTTCCTCGGGCGAGAATCCAGCCTCCTCCAGAAAGGCCAGCACCCGTTGCGTGCTCTGTTCTAGATCCGCGGTTACCTGCCCCAGATCGTTGCCGGCCACAGCAAACTTGATGGGCCAGATGGCGATATCCGCGGCCACTTCCCGTTCGGCCAGCCCCTTGGCGGTCACCGAGCGGTCCAGTGCTCGCAGCCTCACGATGCCCTGGCCGGTGAGGTAGCCCAGCAGGGCGAGGCCGGCGAAGAGCAGGATGCCCAGAATCAGCGCTTCCCGTGTGCGGTTTGGGTTCATGATGACGACTCCTCCCTTCCCGGGATCGGCACAGGCGATAGTCCTCCCTGTCAGAGGCCGATCCTCACAGTACCCAAGCGGAAGAAGGCGAAGCAACCTTCGTCGCGTCTCCATCAGACGAATCGCTTGAGCTTCGGTGGCTGGGGCCTCAGGGCCGGGTACGAACGTTCCACCGCCTGTGAGAAACCGTCTCCCTGCGTCTCATGAAATGCGGAGGACGCCAGGTTCACGGATGGGCTGCGGGTTCCCCCCAGCCGGGTCCCAGTCTTGGCCCCGGGGCTGGGTGGATTGGCGTATCCCTTCCTAGACACCTACCAACCCGCTACAATCCCGTCCATGAGATACCTGATCACTGGCGGCACCGGGTTCATCGGTTCGGCGCTCTGCCGGCGATGGCTGGCGCGTGGCGATGATGTTGCCGTTGTGAGCCGCTCGCCCGAATCCGTCATCGGCCGGATTTCGCTGCCCGGCCAACCGGGCGGCGAGGACGGCACTGCGCCGGCGAGTCGGCTTCGAGCCGTCGGCTCCGCCGCCGAACTCACCGAGCCGGTCGATGCCATCGTGAACCTCGCCGGGGCCTCGATCGCGGGCGGTCCCTGGACCGCCTCCCGCCGAAAGGTGCTACGGCGGAGCCGGCTGGGCGTCACCGAGCAGATCGTGGACGACCTGCGCCGCCGCGAGATCCGGCCCAGGGTGCTGGTGAGTGCCTCCGCGGTCGGCATCTACGGCGACCGCGGCGACCATGTGCTCACCGAGAGTTCCGATCCCGGCGAGGGGTTTCTGGCGGACCTGTGCCGCGAATGGGAAGCCGCGGCGCTCGCGGCGCAAGAGCTTGGCGTGCAGGTGTGTGTGCCGCGTTTTGGACTCGTGCTCGGCGCGAGCGGCGGTTTGCTCGATGTGCTCCGGCGTGTGTACAAACTGGGTCTCGGCGGGCGGCTGGGTTCGGGCCGGCAGTGGATGCCGTGGATTCATCGGGATGATCTGCTCGATGCGATCGAGTTTCTGATTTCCGAGCCGATCAGCGGTCCCGTCAATCTCACCGCCCCGCAGCCGGTGCGCCAGGCCACGTTTTCTCGCGAGCTCGCGAGCGCTCTCGGACGCCCCGCCTTCTGGTGGATTCCCGCCGGCGCTCTGCGCTTGACCCTGGGCGAGATGGCCTCCACCGTTCTCTCCAGCGAGCGCGCCGTCCCCGAACGGCTGGAGGAGGCCGGCTTTCGGTTCCGGCACACGGAACTAGGCCCCGTGTTGCGCGAGCTGGTGGGGTGACCTCTCCAACTCGCAACCATCCTTCGCACGAGGACACTGCAAGAGGACACCACAAGAAGGCATAGCCAGAGGACGCTGCGAGAAGGTACTGCAAGAAGGCACTGCGAAAGGACACTGCAGCAGAACACTGCAGGAGAACACTGCACGACGAGGGAGTGCTCGATAGATGCCGCCGCGTGTCGATCTCACCGCCCCCTGGGTCATCGTGAAGGTAGGCGAGCAATGCTATGCCATCTCCACGAAGCACGCGCGTGAGATGATTCCGTGCCCCGAGATCACGCGGGTACCGCATACCGACCCTTCCGTTCGCGGCGTCATCAATCTGCGCGGACAGGTCATGCCGCTACTGGATCTGCGCCGCAAGCTAGGTTTGCCGCGCCCACCAGAGGATCTGCGCGAGATTGCCGTCGTGCTGGGGGATGATCGCGCCAAGGCGGCCGCCGTCGTGGACTCGGTCGTGGCGGTCGAGCATCTGGATCCGAGCCAGGTCGCCGGCATCGGCGACCTCGACGCTCAAGTCGACGCTCAAGGTGAGGCCGGACTCATCAGTGGTGTCGGCCGCCGGGGCGCCGATCAGGACATCGTGCTGCTCATCGATGCCGAGTGGCTCATCGCCCACGCGAATCATCCCGGTCCGGCGGCGTGATCGGCCTCGCCCGCCGCAGGAAGACGTGACGGCTCAGGTGCTGCCAGAAGGTCTCGTCTTGCTTCTCGAGCCCCGCGAGCGGCCCGTAGAACCGGGCTACATCCGGATGTGGGCGCCAGGCCGGATACGGCAATCCTCCCAGCACGCGGTTGAAGAGGAAGGCCTGCGCCACAAGAAGTACCACCGCCACCAGAAGACCCGCAATGTGCGTGAGGCTACTGAATCCACCCATGCCCGCGATCAGCGCGGTGGCCGCGGCCGGCGGATGGGCGCAGCGCGCGGCGATCATGGTGACCGAGGCCAACCCCATGGCGAGGGCGATCGTGACGATGTGGGCCACACTCACCGTGGTGAGTCCATCCGCGACCGGTCCGGGAAAGACAGAGCGGATCAAGTGCAGCGCCACCAGCCCCGAGGCCAGGGACAGCGAATGGGCCAGCAGGACGCTGCGGGGGCTGGCGGCCGCCGCCATCGGCGTTCGGAAGAGGATGAAGGCCGAGGGGCCCAGCGGCGGAAACAGCAACGGAAGCTGCAGGACGTAGGCGGCCGCGGTGATGATCCCCAAGGCGGTCGCGCCCTCGAAGAAGACGAACAGCGCCGTGGCGAGGGTGGCCCGGGCCTGGTTGCGGAGTAGGTAACGAAGCCGCAGCCGGGACGGCCCGGCCACGATCCGGTAGAGCCAGGTCGATTGAGGAGCGACGCCGCTCGCACGGGGAAGGTCATCGGTTCGATCTTGGCGCCGCGGCAGACTCATGCGGCCGGCTCCTCGGACGCCGCATCGAGCGCGCGCCATACCTCATCGGTGAGCGCCGGCGGAAGGTCGAAGATCTGGCGCAACTCTTCGAAGCTCGCCCTCGCGTCCTCGATCGATTCGGTTACGACCGCCGGGAGGAGATCGAAGGCGGCGCAGACGGCTTCGCGGAACGAGCGAGCGTGCTCGATGTCCGGGCGCAAGCAGCTCGGGACCCGCGTCACCGCGGTGAGCACGGGCGCCAGCGTGTCGGCCAGATCGTGCTCTACGAGCTCGTCGGGATCGCGGTGATGAAGACCCACCAGGCACACCAGCTCGTCGGGGAACTGCCAGGATTGCAGGATCCAGGCGCCGGCCTGCGCGTGATCCCAGTGGAAATGCGCCTGCTCGATGTTGGCCAGCCGGTGATCGGTCTTGCGCCAAAGGGCCACGACCGGTTCGTAGTACTCCGACCAGTGTTCGAGCAGCACGGGCAGCGCCAGGTCGGCAATCAGAATCGCCGTGAACGCCGAGTCTTCCTCGCCGGGACGCACGCGGCGGGCGAGGGCGTGGCCGAGCGTGGCGCGAAGCAGGCTGTCGCTCCAGAATCCGTCGCGATGGAAGAGCCCGCCGGTGGGCGAGGGGATGGCCGACCGGAGCGTGTAGGCCAAAACGATCGGCCGCAGGTGCTTGATTCCCATGAGCGAGATCGCGTGACGGATCGAGAGCACCGGTGAACGCAGCGAGTAGAGCGAGGAGTTGATCGTCTGGATCACCTTGGCGGCCAGCTCCGGTGAGACGCTGATCAGCTTCGTCGTGTAGGCGATGTCGGGCTCGGGCCGGTTGATCTCCTGGACCAATCGGGCCGCGGCAGCGGGCAGCGGAGGAATCTCGGCCCCCTCGAAGAGGGCGCCGAAGTTGCCGCTGGCGATCGAGGCATGCCGGCGGATCTTCTCGAGGAGCTTCAGTCCCACATTCTCTCCCGCGACCGAGGATGCATCTCTCGTAATAGATCGGCGGAATGGGGACCGAAGTTCAGCATTGGATGCAAGGGCAACTGGCATCTGGGAAGGACATTGGAGCTAGCAACCACTCGAGCGTACCACTGAGTGTATCCCCCCGAGCGGGGTGCCGTCCCCCTGGTGGACGTGCAGATGAGCGGATGTGGTAGAATCGGAGCATGCGATATCCCTCGTTCAGAAGTCTGTGCCTTAGGCTGTGCCTTGCGCTTCTGGCCACTGTCACCGGGCTGGCCGGACTCGCCCACGCGGCGGTCTACGACTACACCGCCCTGCCCGACTCCGGCGATACCTTCACGACCGCGCTCTTTCGCATTCACGTGCCCGACGGCGGCCCGCCGGTGCGGGGCGTCTACTTCTTCGTCAATCCCTACAACAGCGACTCGCGCTACATCGTCTACGATGCCGCCTTCCAGACCTTGGCCGGCAGCGCGGATTTTGCTCTCCTGGGCGCGCGCATGGACGATATGCACATGGACTCGGGAATCGGGGATGCATTGATCGAAGCCCTCGATGCCTTCGCCGCGGCGAGCGGGCGCGAGGAGCTTCATCACGCGCCGCTCTTCTTCGACGGCTACTCCTGGGGCGGGCAGTGGTCGTATCACTTCACCAAGTGGCGGCCGGACCGCGTGGTGGGGTTCATGACCCAGAAGGGCGGCTATCATGAGACCGATCCGGCCGGTGAGGCGATCTATGTGCCCGGCTACCTCTTCATCGGCGAGTTCGATCTGGACTACCGCATCGAGAACCTGACCGGCATCTTCGAAGAGCACCGTCCCCTGGGGGCCCGCTGGGTGCTGGCGATGCACCCCGGCGCCGCCCACGAACGCATCAATGATCGCACACTCTTAGACGACTACTTCTACGCGGCCGTCGACGGGCGGCTGCCCGAATCATTCGATCCCGGCGAGCCGGTCCCCTTGCGCACAATGGTTGAACAGACCGGCTACCTGGGCAATCGCGAGACCCACGAGATCGGCTACTTCCCCTGTTACAATGCCGATCCGGATGTGGCCAGCTGGTGTACGCGGCGCTCGGGCGCGCTGCTGTGGCAGGCCTTTGTCTCGGGCGGCGCCGTGACCGATACGATTCCCTGCGACCCGGCCGGCGTCTGGGATCCGGCCGGACCGGCCGATCCCGGGGATGCCCGGATCGACGACGGCGCAGCGGGAGGGATCAGGAACGGCGGTGAAGCGCTGGCACCGACCCTTCACGCCTGGCCCAATCCCACCCGGGGCGCGACCACGCTCTGGCTGGACGGGACGCTCGGCGAGGCGACTCCCCGCCCGGAGGCCATCGTGGTCTGGAATGTCACCGGCCGGGTGGTTCGCAGCTGGCCGGTGCCGGCCTCGCTGTCCGAGGGCCGGCCGAGCAATCAAACGGACCCGGTGTTGACGTGGGACGGACGGGATGATCACGGAATCCGAGTACCGGGGGGCGTCTACTTCCTCGGGACGGTCACGGATGCTGGCACAGAAGCAGGCCCTATGCGGCGTCCGGTAGCGGTGCGAATCTTGCGCTGATGTAGGCCCCAATGTTGCTGCTCGTCGCGGGTCCGAGATCGAATCCGATCTCTCGTTGAGCGATGGGTGCGGAGATGAAACACAAGGAGCTGGCAGCGGGACGGTGGTGGCGCATGTCCATCTGTGAGCAGATGGGCAACATCGGCAGTGAAGTGAGCCGATCGCTCAAGTGGAAGGACCGCGATCCCGCCATCTTTCGCAAAGCCCTGGAAAGATGTCTCGAACTCTTCGACCTCACGCTGGCCGATCCTCGGCATCGAGGATCGACAGCACGATTGCGAGAGATCGCGCGTGCCCGAGAGGTCTACTTGGACTACCTGGTCGGTCCGAACGCCTACGCTTCGACCGAAGCATCGCTTCGCCGCTATTTCGATATCTTCGCATTGGGAGCCGCCCGAGCACGCGCCTCGGGCGCGGCGGCCACGCGGGGGAACTGATGCCGGAGTCCGAACCGGCCCCGAACCGGCCTGAACGGGCCCCGAACGGGCCCCGAACCGTGATCCAGTGGCATCCCGGGTGCAACCCATTGTATTGTAAGCAGATGCCTTGATGTTTACAGGCGCTGGCCTCTAGGGTGGTTCGTCCAGAATGGCGCCCGCGCGCATCGCGGGCGACGATTCACACATGGACAACCTCAGGAGGTCAATCCTCATGCATATCTCTCGATTCATCTTCTGGACGCTGACCATCTCGCTCCTCGCGCCGGCGATCAGCATGGCCGATGCACCTGCACCCGTGCCCGTGCCGGCCGGCGGGCCCGATCGAAGCGGCGGCGATCACCCGCCCACCGCACTGTATGCGTTCGAAGGCAACGGCGGCCTGGCGACCGACGTTGCGCTGAACGGAACCACGGGGACCTTCGAGCTCAGCGGCATCCCCGCCGATGGGATCGTGGACCGGGCGTACTTCATCACGAGCACGTGGGACTCGTCGGGGGCGCCCGAGCATTCGATCGAACTCACTTTCGCCGGCACGGCATACGGGACGATCGAGGTCACCAGCTTCGACGCGAGCCCGGAGGAACTCGTGGAGCTGGCCGGCTACGCCGTCGACGTCACCACCGATGTGGCCGGCAACGGAAGCTACGGGTTCGACTTCATCACGAACCAGGGCGGCACCGGAACGTTCGGCTCGCTGCTGGTCGTGGTCTATCAGGCGCCGAGCGCGCCGGCCCGCGCCATTGTGGTCAACTACGGCGCGGAGTCTCTCAAGGAAGACTCGTCCACATCGCTATTGAGCGGTGCGAATCCCGGTGAGGCCGTTCTGCACATCTTCACCGAAGCCGACAACGTGGGATTTAGCGACGGTGAGGAGTCGATCGCTTTCAACGGCTCGGTGATCCTGGGCGGCCAGGGCGCGGACATCTTCAATGAGAACCAGGGGGAGTGGGCCTCCTACTTCGAGCTGCCCGTGATGGCTCTGGCGGGTGAGAACACGGTGACCCTCACGACGGGCGAGGACTTCCTGGGCTGGCACTTCGCCGCGCTGGTGACACCGCTCACCACGACCCCGGCCGAGCAGACGAGTTGGGGAGGCCTGAAGAGCAAGTTCCGCTAGGGAACAAGAAGGGCTGGAGGATCCGGCGCGCAGCGGTAGCCCGCCTCACTCCTTCGGCGGCGGCTCGGACCCGCTGCGCGCGATCCGGAACCCGATCCGCTCGTTGGTGACCGACGGCGCGTGCGCCTGGCCGCGGTAGGCGCAGCGCATCATCTCGTCCTCGACCAGGTACCAGGAGCTGCCGCGCAGCACTTTCTCCGCGGTGCCCGCGGGGCCTACCGGGTCGGTGACCGGATCGAGGCCCAGGCTGCACTCGAAGCCGTCGTGGCACCACTCCCACACGTTGCCGGCCAGGTCGTAGAAGCCGCCGTCCTCGATCGTTGGCGCAGGCGGCGCAGGCGGCGCCGTCGGGGATCCGTCCCGATCGATCGCCGGCGCCGCGGGGTAGCTGCCCACCGCCGTCGTCCAGCCCACCTGGCACTCCCAGTAGTTGGCGCGCGAGCAATCCGGAAGGTCGTCGCCCCACGGGAACAGGCGGTCGTCATCGTAGCGGGCGGCGTATTCCCACTCGGCATCGGTGGGCAGGCGGTAGCCGGGGGCGTCGTAGATCGAGCTTTCGGCCGGCGTCCAGGCGGCGTGGTCGTAGCTGTCGGGGAGACCTTCATACCGATTGAGCCAGTCGCAGAAGGCCGCGGCCCCGTACCAGCTCACCTCCTTGACCGGGTGGTCGGGGAGGGTGTCGCCGGCCGCGGCACGCAGGCTGAAGATGCCGTCCGCAAAGGCCAGCTCGCAGCCGGCCGCGTCCAGATCGAGCAGTTCGACTTGGGCGCCACCGGTGGTGTCGAGCACGGCGGTCTCGGTGACGAGCACGTAGCCGTGATTGTGCGCCCACTGCACGCGCTCCAGGTACTGGCGGTTCGTGATCTCGTAGGCGCCCAGCTCCAGGCCGCGGCTCAAGGTCACCTCGTGCTCCTCGTTGCCGCAGAAGGAGGCGCCGTCGCCCATGATGAAGCTGCCGGCCGGCAACGCCTGGAGCTGGATAGGGGTGGGGTCGACCAGGGGGGTGACGCCCACCGCCGGTGCGCTGATCTCGGACCACACGATGTCCTCATCGGCCTGTTTGGCCCAGCGCACGGCGAAGGAGTAGCGCCGGTTGCCATCGAGCGCTGTGATCGTGACCGTCTCGGGCGTGCCGGGGGAGCCCGGGTCCGGTAGACCCGGCACTTCGGTGGCCGTCTCCCAGGAGTCCTCATCGAGCGAGCCGGTGGTGTAGCGCGCCTGGTACTCGACCGGGTATTCCTCACCGCCTGGCTCGCCGGGGGCGGTCCAGGAAAGCGTGATCTGTGCGTCGCCGGTGACCTGGGCCGCCAAGTCCGTGATGGCCGCGGGCGGGATGGTGTCGGGCGCCACCATCGTGCTTTCGGAGGCGACGTTGGAGAGGTCCGACCAGTTCGGGATCTCGTCGCGTACCCGCAGGGCGAAGTAGTAGAGGGTCTCGGACTCGAGGCCGGTGACCCTGAAGTCCTCGGTGACCCGGGGCGAGGAGGGCGCGGGCTCGCCGCTGGCCGTATCGGCCGCGGCAAACCAGTCGAGATCGTCTCCGGGCGTGGTGGAGTAACGGACGTCATACGCCGCGGCGGTGCCCGTCTCCCCGCCGTCGTCACCGGGCGCGGTCCAGACGAGGGTGACCGAGTCGTGCGTGCGCTCGGCGACCATGAGATCGGTGGGGGCCGCCGGCGCGATCGTATCGGGCGGCGTGGTGGCGCTCACGACATTCGAGAGTTCGGAGTCGTTGGGACGCTCGTCCGAGACGACCAGCGCAAAGTAGTAGGTCGTATCGGGCAAGAGACCCTCGACCGTGAACTGCTCCACGGCGCCCGCCTCGGCCGGAGCGGGCACGTCCGTGACGCTACTCGCCCCGGCCCACCAGGTCGAGTCGCTCCCTTCGGTGAAGGCGAAGCGGAGGTCGTAGAGGGCAGCTTGCCCCACAGCGCCGTCGTCGCCGGTCGCGGTCCAGGTCAGGGTCGCGGCGGCATTGGTGACCGATGAGACCGCCAGGTCCGTGACCGGATCGGGAGGCACGATGTCCAGGTCGCCGATCTCGGTGGTGACGCTGACGACATTGGACATCTCACCGAGGTTGCGGCCGTCTCCGGCCCGGATCGCGACATGGTACTCGGTGTAGGGCTCCAGCCCGGCGATCACGGCCGAGTCGGCCCGGCCCGCCGGCGAGGGCACCGGCTGCGGATTCGCCAGCGTGGCGGCATGGAAGACGCTGTCGGCGAGCGGCTGGGTGGAGTAGCGCAGCTCGTACTCGGTCGCGGTCCCTTCGTCGCCGTCATTGCCCGGAGCGGTCCAGGTCAGGCTGATCGAGTCTTCGGTGACCTCGTAAGCGGTGAGATCATCGATCTTGGCCGGCGGCGTGGAGTCGGGCGTGATGCGCTCGTCCTCCGCGCATCCCAGGTAGCCGATGAGCAGCGCCATCACGATGGCGGTCCACCGCGCTGGAAGAGAGCCGGCCGCACGGAAGCGCGGCGCGTGGCCTCGCCTGGATTGCTTCGAAGACGATGTGCTGGATCGATCTGCCGGTCGCATGGTCATTGCCTCGCTGTTTACACCTTCAGCCCGGTTAGGAGTCACCAGCCGCGCCTTGCACCGGCACCTGCGATGAAGTGACCGATCACGCCTCGCTCGGGGCCGACCACAGCGTCACCGACCGCGCCCGGCTCTGGCACCGGCTAGGGCGTCACCGTCCGCGCGATCCGGAACCCGGCCAGGAAGCTGGGATACGACGGTGCGGTGAAGTCACTGCGCGCGGCCAGCCGATACATCTCGCTCTCGCTGCTCCAGGACCCGCCGCGCAGCACGCGCCGGTCGCCCGAAGTGGCGCCGGTAGGATCGGTCACCGAGCCTGAGCCCAGGTCGCACTTCCACAGATCGTGGCACCACTCCCACAGGTTGCCCGTCAGGTCGTAGACCGGCTGTTCGTGCTCGATCTGCGCGCCGTCGGGATAGGAGCCTACCGGGGCGGTCCACTGCAGGCACCAGTCGTTCGAGACCATCACGTTCGACAGCTCGCAGGTGGGCTCTGTGCGGCCCCATGGATAGATGCCGTCGTGGCCGTACTGCGCCACGTGCTCCCACTCGGCGTCGGTGGGCAAGCGGTAGCCCTCGGTTTGATAGATCGTGCGGCCATTGACGACCTCCCAGGTGCTGGGATCGTACGCCGGAGCCAAACCGCGCGACAGACTGAGCCAGTTGCAGTAGCTCACCGCCCCGTACCAGGTCACCCGCTTGACCGGGTGATCGGTGGGGTCATAGCCGCCCGGGTAGGCGTTGGCCAGCGCGAAGGAGGATTGCCGCAGGCTGAAGAGCTCGGTTTCGTGATCGAAGATGATCTCGCAGTCATCGGTGGTCATGTCCATCAAGAGGCGTCCGCTCCCGGCGGCATCCTTGACCCGGGTGCCGTCGACCAGGATCAGTCCCGCCTCGTAGGCCCACTGCACCATCGTCAGGTACTCACCGTTCGTGATCTCGTACCGGCCGATGTAGAGGTCGCGCGTCAAGGTGACCTCGTGCTCGTCATCGCCGCACGGCGCGGTCCCATCGCCCATGCGGAAGGTCCCCGCCGGGACGAAGACATAGGGCGGCACCTGCAGGTTCTGCCCCAGGGTGCGCGCCAGCGCCACGTTCGAGATGGCCGAGCTGTTGCCGGCATCATCCACCGACTGGATGGCGAAGTGATAGGTCGTGCCGGGCACGAGGCCCTCGATCGTCATCGACTGCCGGGTACCGCCCTCGGCGGGATCGGGCGCGTCGCCGGTGCGCTGCGATTGCTCCCACTGCAGGAGAACCTGATCCCAGGTCGAGTAGCGCACGTCGTAGGCCGCCACGGTGCCATCACGGCCGTCATCGCCCGGGGCGGTCCACTCGAGCACGGCCGATGTGGAATCCACCGCGGTCATGACGAGGTCGGCGATTCGAGCCGGTGGCGTGATGTCCTCCGTGCTGCCGGCGCCGTCCTCGGCCAGGACCACGGGGTCGGTTTCGAGGTGGCGCGAGGATGGCTCGATCCCGGCTTCGAGCCGCGACGGATCGAAGGACCAGTCGCCGGCGAGCTGGCGGGTGAGCTGCCACTGCCAGAGGTCGGCCGAGGCGATCCCCTCGAACCGGGTGGTGAGCTCGGGCGAGAGCTCACTGCCCGCGCCGCCGTGGATGCTGGTCGTGAAGGTCGGGCGCACGCTGAGCTGTACGACCAGATCATGGTCGACATCATAGCTGAGGCCGTAGGAAGGATCCTCGGCGGCGACATCCCACAGGTCGTACCACTCACGGCCGCGTAGATGGCGGGCGCCCAGTTCAAGGGCCGCGATCTGCGCGAGATGGATCTCGGCGTCTACTGGGCCGCTCGACTGGACGGTCAGCTCGGCCATGATGCCTACCGACACATCGACCTGCAACGGCAGGTTGCCGTCGTTGTCGACGTCGAAGGCATTGTAGGAGAGAGGATCGAACAGCATGATCTCCTGCGTGAACTCCAACGAGTCGGTGGTGACCACCCGCAGGGTAGACTCCCAGTCGAGATCGCCATCGAGCAAACTGTAGGTCTCGGCCAGACCCAGATCGACGACGTAGCCGCAGTACAGATCGAGCCGAGGCGAGTACTGCAATCGCGCGCTCGGGACCGTGACCTCCAGGCGGGCGCCGCTCTCGGCCAGGGTGGTATCGGCCAGCACCACGCCGGTGAACTCGAGGCCCGAGGATGTGATGGCCAGGCCGGGCAGTGCGGAGTTGTCGAAGGTCGTGCGGTCGGCCGAGTACGCGTTCTGCAGCGTCAAGAGCTGTTGCCAGAGGATCTGCCCGTTGAGCACCGCATCGTTCAGCGAGGCTTCGGTGGTGGTGATCTCATAGGTCCAGGTGCTGGGGTCTTCCTCGAGTTCTCCGGGCGTCTCGGTGAGATCCAGGGCGGTCACCTCCCGCAGCAGCGCGCCGACGGCCTGGCCGATCAGGATCGTTCCCACGCCGATCTCGAGCGAGTCGGTGCCGATCGACTCGAGGGTGATCGAGTCCTCCGTGATTCCGAGGACGGTCGTGTTGCTGGCGTAGTCGATTGCGAAGAGGTCGGTCTCGAGGAGGAACTGCTCCGCGTCGGACTCGGCCTGTGTCGTCGAGTCGCCCCCGCAACCGGCCAGGGCGCCCAGACCGGCGAGGGTCATGAGAAGCGCGACCGTCAGCCCGCGTGTGGGCCTCGAGGTGAGCATGGGGCATCTCCCGTCTGGGGCGGTCGTGGTGTTGGACTGCGCAACATGTATCCGCAGCATGGTTTAGGTATTCTTACTCTTCAAGGATCAATTGGTTCCTGGCGGGGGCCCCGGCGCCGTCCCCGGCGCCGCTCCCGGCGCGTTCTCCGCCGGCGCTCCCGGCACCGCTCCCTGCGCCTTCTCCGGCGCAGCGAAGAGCGCCACCTCCATGCCCACGAAGGACCTATCCTCCAATCGCCGCCACCTCCGGCCGAGTTCGGCCTCGATCAGCCGGTCGGGGTCGAGATAC
>CAZZIF010000012.1:24890-37695 GCA_964654025.1 uncultured bacterium | reverse complement strand
GGTCCAGGTTCGATACGGTCACCTGAGCGGGCGGCCGATGCCGGTGCACTGTCCCAGGATGTCCAGCAGGGCACTGAAGGCACCCCAGAAGATGATTGCGTGAATCCCCTGCCGTGTTCCCAGGGCGAGGGCGTCCTTCCGCAAGTAGAGCTGGATGAAACGGCGGATGACCAGGGCTACGATGACGAGGCTTAGGACGGCCAATACCAGGCCGGTCGGACCGCACGTACGAATGAAATGCAACATGACTGACTCCTTCTATTCGAGGCCGCGCCCAGGACGCGGCGCAAGACCGTTGTGTTGCCGGTGCTGTCACTCTGCCAGCAGGACAGCGACCTCGGCCTGCTCGATGGCGGTGGCCTTGCCCACCAGGGCAAACCACAGCATCAGTGACAGCACTCCACTGGTCAGTGATAAGACCAGCAGGGCGGACGTTTCGAGCAAACCCCATAGCACGTAGAAACCCGCATGATCGATGTCGGCGGCCGACTGGGCGAGCATCTGGTGCAGCTCGACGGCGCTGCCCACCAGGCCGATCAAGAGTGTGGCCGACGCCAGGAGTAGAATTGTGGCGAGATTGCTCCTGGCGCGACGGGGTTCGTGCTTCTTGCGCACGAACAGATCGAACGCCTTGCTCAGGATCAGGAACGCACAGGCCGCGCTGGTCACCAGCGCCGGCCACTTGAACCCGCTGGCGAAGACGGCCAGATCGGTCAGAAGGATTTGTCGCCCGGCGAAGAGCAGGATGAAGCAGAAGGTCACGAGAAGCGCTGCGCGTTCCCAGCGAAGCTGCGGCCGCATCGAGAGCCGGTCCAGCAGCCGTGTCCAGGTGGACTGATGCAGCCGGATGAGTTCATCGAGTGCCTCATCCGAGAAATCCATCATTGCGATGGCGCGCTCCCGGGCGGCGTCTTCCGCGATGCCCTGCGACCGGTAGTGTTGGTAGAGGTCGTGCAAGTCCCCGGCGACTTCGAGCAGGATCCGGGACTTGGCCGGCTGGGGCAGGTCGAGTCGCAGGCCGAGTGTTCGCAGAACATCGCTGAATGGAGTCATGATGTTACCTCGCGGGCAATGCCGAAGAACCGGTCGAAGAAGGTTTCCCACTGGGCGAGTCGCCCGGCGGCTTCCCTGCGCCCCTTGGCCGTTAGCTGGTAGCTCTTGCGCTTTCGCTTGGGGCTGTCCGCCGCCCAGGCGCCCTTGATGAGCTTCTCGTGTTCGAGCTTGTGGAGGATGGGGTAGAGCGTTCCGTGATTGAAACGGAAGAACCCCTGGCTCCGCTCTTCGATCTCCACCGCCAGCTGGTATCCATGCTTGTCGCCACGGGCCAGTGTGGCCAGGATCAGCAGCTCGTGGCAGCTCTTGGCGAGATTCTGAACGCCGAGCTCTTTCACGACGCCTCCCCATCGGATTCCAATGGTAACGGTTGAAGTTCGATATATCGATATTCTATATATACGAAGAAGGCGAAGATCTGTCAAGCCTCTCGGTGGAGCACCGGGCTGACAGGGGCGGATCGGGGAGGCGGATCGGGGAGGCAGATCGGGGAGGCAGATTGGGGGCGCAGATCGGGGGGCAGATCTGCGCTGCGATCAACTAGAAGCGCAACCCCCCGAACAAGTAGATCCCCCGATGCTTCTCTTCGGCCTCCGGATTGTCGTCCAACAGGTCGTCGGAAACGATGTTCGTCAACCCGAGGGCGTAGCGTCCTTCGACGAAGAACGAGTAGCTCCGCGCGCGGATTTCGAAGCCGGCGCCGAAGTGAACGCCGAAGTCGGTCGAGGTATAGTTATCCTTCACGTCACGGTCGATGGACTGGCCGTTGTCGTCCTCGGTCGTGGCCGTGGCATCGAGCAGGAAGCTGATCTCGGCTCCGCCGTAGACGTAGGGTGCCATGCCAGGGTTGGGTGTCGAGAAGCGCAGTGTCGGGGCCAGCACGAGATAGCTCAAGGTGGCGTCGGTGTCCCACTCGCGATAGCTCCCGCTCGGTTCGCTTCCGTTCTGCCACTTGTGGTGGGCGCTGGCTCCCTTCTGAAGATAGAGCACGTCGGTCAGCACCGCCATGCTCGGGGACACGGCGAACCCCAACTCGGCGCCGCCGCCGAAGGCGGTCAGGCGGCCGTGATCGACTTCCTCGTAGTCGGGCGTCACCGACATTTCGGCGAAGTTGACACCGCCTTTGAAGCCGATGTGAAACGTGGCATACTGCGCGTGAGCGATCGCGGGCAGCGCGAGTGCGATCAAGACGAGCATCATCGAGCGAGTCCGCATGGTACCCTCCCTAGTGCGAGGATGGATGAGTTGGCGGGGCCGTGCACGCTGATCTGTCCGCCAGCGGCCGTGGCCCGATCGCCACTGGCCCGCTGACTCCGGCATGGATGGAGGTGCCCCCACTTGTTGCATCATCGGCAATCCGCGCTGTCATCTTCGGGGAATCCTGCTCTGGCGATTCCTGCTCTGGGGAGTCATGCGCGGCGAGTCATGCGCGGCGAGTCCTGCTGACGGCCGGCTGTGCAGATCTGTTGCTTTCAGGGTGCGCCCCTCCACCCGCGAGTACGAAGCGGTGCACCTGCCGAGCGCCATGTTGACATCGGTCGAGGAACTGAAGCCGCGCATCGGCGAGCTGTTCCCCAGAGGCACGGGAGTCGCGCGACACCGATCGTGATTCGTTCTGTGACTCTGTTGCGATCGTCGCCGGAGGCAATCGCGCACCGGTTTGCGGCGATTTGCGGCAACTCATGCCGCGAGGAACCGTGCCGCGCACGCTCGGGTAGGGCATCCCACGAAGGGGCGCCCGAAGAAGCGTATGAGAATGCGCATGAAGAGGCGCCCGGAAAGACGCACGAAAATGCGCATCAAAAAGGCGGAAGGGTTTCTTCGAGGCAGCTTGCCGACCTGGCCCACATGACCTACGCTTCGGATGTCTGCGCCGCCGAGTCCTTGTCCATGATCTATCCGAGAAGGGGGGAACCCATGTTGCGGTTCACTCTGTGTCTTGCGGTCGGGCTCTTTCTGGTGGCCGGCGGCGACGCTGCGGTCTTGCACGTTTACCCGGATGGCAGCGGCGACTATCCCACCATTCAGGCCGCCATCTTTGCCGCCTCGAATGGAGATGAGATCGAGCTCGCCGATGGCATCTATAGCGGCCACGGGAACAGCGAGATCTACTTCGTGGGACGGGCCATCACGGTTCGGTCCCGATCCGGTGTGCCGGAGAATTGCATCATCGATTGCGGCGGCGATCTGTCGTCTCCGCGTCGCGGTTTCTACTTCACCGACAACGAGGGGCCCGACTCCATTCTGCGCGGGGTCACGGTGGCGCATGGCCGCGCGCAAGAGGATCCCTACTACTACAAGGGCGGCTGCGTGATGGTCGGCTTCTCCTCGCCTCAGTTCGTCAACTGCGTCTTCCGCGACGGGTACGCACTCGGCGGCGGCGGCGGAGTCTTCTGCCGCAACGGCAGCCCCATCTTCATCAACTGCCGTTTCGAGAACAACGAGGCCGGTCTGGGGGCCGGTCTGGATTCGTTCTTCGCTTCGCCGGCGGTGATCAACTGCGAGTTCACCGGCAACGAAGCGGATCTCGGCGGCGGGATCGCCCTGCGCAACAACCCCAACGCACTCATCCTCGTGGCATCGACCCTCTTCGAGGAAAACCGCGCGACCCAGCGAGGTGGAGGACTACTGTGCGATGCCGGAGAGCTGGCGCTCAGCGGCTGTCGTTTCGATGGCAACTTCGCCGCCGGTGGTGGGGCGGTTCGTATCGAGGGCACCATGGATGTCAAGATCCAGGACTGCTGGTTCGAGGACAACACCTCGACGATGGGTCCCGGCGGATTGAGTTATCAGCTCGCCTACCAGGGAACCGGCATCGTCTCGGGCTGCACGTTCGCGGACAACGAAGGCGGGGAGTTCGGCGGCGCGCTTCTGCTTGCTTCACCCAGCATCGAGGTGCCGGCCTATGTGACCGGGTGCACCTTCTACGGCAACAGCGCCGTGGAGGGGAGCAGCATTCGCCTCTACGGACACGTTGCGGCCACCGTCGAGAACTCCATCTTGAGTTTCGGCCGCGACGGCGCGGCGATCAGCGCTGGCGTATCCAGTCCGGTCAGCCTCGTGTGCTGCGATATCTTCGGCAACAGCGCGGGTGATTGGACCGGGCCGGTCGAGAGCCAGTACGGCATCGAGGGCAACATCGCCGAAGATCCGCTCTTCTGTGATGCCACCGGGGGGGACTTCACGATCTCGATCCATTCCCCCTGTGCACCGGGTTCGCCGCCGAACCCCGAGTGTGGCTTGATCGGCGCGCATCCACCCGAGTGCGGCACCACCCCGCCCGCGTCGTCGAGCTGGGGCGAGATCAAGAGCATGTTTCGTTAGCCGGCGGATCCCGCGTCGCGGGCAAGCCGGCATCGCCGCTGTCTCGCCGGGCCAGTCCGGCCCCTCGGGCTCCTTCTCGCGCCAGTGGTTGGCGAAGGCTTGGCGCAGTAGCAGGTCGGCCCGGTTCACGGCGAATAGCTTGTTCGCACAAGTGCGCCGCTCCTCCGATGAGGTGATCTGGTGGATGTAGCTGCTGAGGGTCCCTTCATTGGTCAGGCGGTTGATCGCCCGGGGCTAGGCCGCGTTGTCATGGGAGTAGAGGCCGCAGGGGGTCATAGAAACGCGGGGTACCAAGTGCTTGAGCAGGCGATAGATGCCGAACTCGCGGTTGCAGTGCCGGCAGAGGTGGCGCCGGCGGCCGTCGCGGCTACGGCGCTAGCCGTGGCGGTGGGATTACGAACCCCACCCCGCCGATATCGTTCGACTCTGCAGAGCTCTATCCCGGCTGCGCCCGGACTTCGGATTCCACAACCTACGGCTAGAATCGGATGCTCAGTTGCCGGATACCGATCTTCCTCAGCACCGGCACATCCGGCACCAGAGCCCCTTCGGGATCCAGCTTCAGCGTCAGCATCCCCGAGCAGGTGCCATCGGTGCCCACGCTCCCGACGACGCTCATGCTGATGCCGGCGACATCGATCGTCAGGTCGAGTGGTCGAGCGTGAGCGCAAGAGGCGGCTTCCGCGGCCGGGGAGCACAACCCCCAGGCGAGAAGCAGAAGGCCGATCCCAAGAACAAGGTGTACGCGTCGCATCATCAGTCCCTCCCTTACTCTTCCAGACGCTCGGAGACGGCCGGGTGTTCACAAGAGAAGATAGGCTCTCCCTGCCCACCGGTCGCGAGGGGGAGGGCACGCCAATCGGGCCGGTGGTTGCAACTCATTGCAGATGAATATGTTATCTCTCTTGCGCTGCGTCGACCTCCTGTGAGAGCTTAGGAGTCATGAAGCAAGTCGTCGAGGTCGTGATTCCCCGTAGCCGCAGTTCTTCCTGGGAGGGTAGTGTCGCTAAACCGTACAGGAGTAAGAGGATAAGGATCCGAGGCTTGGTGTCCCCTGCGGGACTGATCCTGTGGGTGGCGGCATCCCTCTACCTCGGGGGGCTTTCGCCGGATGCTGCCGGGAGTCCGGCCGGACCAGCGGCCTGGGGACAGGGTTCGGGCAGGCCCCATCGAACCGAGCTCATCGACCGTTGGCGTCCGTTCCGGTTCCTCTCTTACAGCCGTCTCGAGATGGACGATGCCGGTGCCGAGGTAACGTTCCACCGGGGCGCGTTGGGGGCTTCGAGCCCCCTGCGCGGTGGTTTGCGATGGACGCGCGAGGTAGCTGTCTTCGTATCACGGGGACATGTGGGTCCCGAGACCGGCGAGCCCTCGGCCGGAAGCCGCAACGCCAATACCAGCGGGCTCGGCGTGAGCCTAGGGTTGCAGTTCTTCTTCGGAGTGACCTCGCGCGTTGCTCTGGCGTTGGAGGGTGCGGGAGGCGGCGTGGGTTCCCTCGACCGGTTCCCGCCCGATGGCGACCGCTTGGCCTTCACCTACCGGCTCGGCGCTTCCTTCAGCATTCGAGTGCGAGCGGATATGTTCCTGCGTATGGGAGGGCAGTACCAGCACGTGGGGCGATCGCCGGATGAATCGGCGAGCGAAGGCGCTTTCGAGGGCGAGGGCGTCTTCATTGCCGTGAACCGCTGGAGCCACTAGCGCGGCTTCCACTGGTAGCGAGCCAGGGAGGTTCGGTTCTGCTCGTCGAATTCGACCCCTTCGGCCGTCAACAGGAACCGCTGGAACTCCTCATCGTTGGGGTCGGCCCGCCGGCTCACCATCCCGCGCGCGTTGATGACACGGTGCCAGGGCGCATCGTTGTCCTCCGGCAGGGCCCGCAGTGCGTAGCCGACCAGACGGGGCTGGCGCGGCAGGCCGGCCAGTTCGCCGATCTGACCATAGGTTGCCACGCGTCCCCGCGGAATACGGCGGACGACGGCGTAGATTCGCTCGTAGGTCTCGGAGCGTCGTGTTGTCATCAGCCCTCACCTGATGAGTCCTGGCCTCATCAATCCTGCCCTGATGAGTACTGCCCTGATGAATCCTGGCCTCATGAATCCTGCCCTGATGAGCCCTGCCCTCATGGGTTCTGATCGCATGAGTCCTGCCCTCATGGGTCCTGACCTCATCAACCCCCATTTCCAGGGCCCGAAAGGGGAAGCGCCACTGGCGGACCGGTCCCCGGCACCCTACCGCGGCCAGGATTCCCTCGGCGACAGGGGATTCCCAAGGTTCGCTTGCCGGGGAACCGATATCAAGAGGGGAGAAGCGCGGGTCATGGCCTCTCCCACGGCGGATGTGATTCGGCCGTCTCAGCCCTTCCGGGCGTGATGTGGCGCCTCACCGGGTCCCGGAGGGACTGCCCTTGCATTGGATCGCAGGAGATGAAATCTTGCGAGCGAAGGAACGAGAGGAACGACGAGGAGGCTTCATGGCACTCGATCTCAGCGACGAGCGCATCGGTGATCTCAAGGTCACCCATGGGTTCTTGAACGCGCTCACCGCCGCCTCTCAAGGGCTCTTCGTGCACCAGACCGTGCTGGCCGAACTGATTCGGTCTCCGAACTCTCATGATGTCCGAGACGAGGCCCAACAGACCCTTGACGATCTCGAAGCGTGGTGGCGGTGCTTCGAGCGGCACGAGCCGGTGCTGCGTGTCGCCGACGGGGAGAACCTGAGCGAGGAGGCGGCTCGCGTGTGGGGGCTGCTGGAACGGTCACGCCAGCGCTACGACCGGCTGAGCGTGACGCTTCTCGAATCGACCGACGCCAGAACGGTGTGCCGCGATCGACGCGTGCGCGCTGTGCGCGTGGCGGCCTTCTGCGAACAGGCCTATGCGAGAGAGCATTACCTGCGGGGCCTGGTGCGGTATGGCGAGGTGATGCAGCAAGAGGCCGTGGCCGATCGCTGGCGGCAACATCTGCTGGCGGCCATGGAGGAACGCGCGGAAGCGACCGGCTATTTCGAGCACTGGAAGGGGCGCGAGTCGGAGGTGGATCACGCCGATGGCGCCCGGTTGCTGGATCTCACGCTGACCTTGCCCGTGGCGCTGGGCCGGTTGTCGATCGACATCTTGCACCTCTTCGGCCTCTATCGGGGCCGGTTCGGCTATGGCGAGGCGGGCATCCCGCTCGAGGAGGCCGACGACTGGACGCGCCAGGGACTGCAGCCCTACCAGGCGGCGCAGTGGCGGCGTGCGGGCATGGGGCCGAAGCAGTCCCGGGAATGGATCGAGCAAGGCGTTCCCGATCCGCTGGCGGCCGCCGGCTTCGCGTGGCGGGGCATTCCCGTAGAGATCGCGGCAACTTGGTACGCGGCCGGATACGACGCGCGTACTGCGGCGGAGTGGTTGCGGGAAGGCGTGGAGAATCCGCAGCGCGTGCCGCGTTCGGCGCAGGGCTAGCGCGTCAAGGCCACGATCGAGACGACCAGGGCAACGGCCGTGCCGATCGGCGTCAGAAGGGTCGAGATCTTGTGCGCGCGTCGCTCGGGTACCCACACCTGCTCGCCGGCCGAGAGCGTATCCTGTGGGGCGGCCGAGTGCCGCTCTCCGGTCACCGGATCCCAGATCTCCCAGCCGTTGTTCTTGCCGGTCAGCGTGGGACCGCCGGCGGCGAGGACATAGTCGCCCACCGTTTGCCCGGCCAGATAGGGATAGAGGCCCGGCCGGTTGATCGACCCGGCCACGGCAATCCACTCACGGCAGAACGGGACATCGACGATGTCGCCGGGCCGCATCTCGAAGCCGGGGCATGCGTCCAGCGGCACCCAGATTCGTGCCTTGCCGTTCTCGTTTCGATGGTTGTCGTTCTGGTCGTTCCGGTCGTCGTGTTCATCGTCGCGCTCATCGTCGTCCGCATCGACATCGTCATTGATCGGCCGCCTGTCCCGCTCGCCCGTCGCGCGCGTCACCCACACGCCGGTCTCGCAATGGCCCGCGGGAAGCCCTCCGGCGGCCTCGATGACGAAGGCCAAATCGTCTCCGCCCTTGGCGGCGATCAAGCGCACCTGGGGCTCGAACGGGCGGTCGATGACGCTGGAGCCGGCCGCCGGTTCGTCTTCGACCCCATAGGTGCCGCGCACGCGATAGGAGGCAGTGGCCGGCGGCACGTGGACCTGCTCCCCGCTTCGAAGCAGGGGGTTGCCTTCACCCCGTCCCAACGTGCGCCAGGTCAGGTAGTCGGCCAGCCGGACCGCGTCGCCCCGCGTGCCGACTTGAATTCTCCGCGAGTCAGCACTCGGTCGCAGGCCACCCGCCACCTGAAGGAGATCGGCCAGTCGCGCGGTGCCGGGCAGCGTATAGATGCCCGGCTCGGTCACGAGTCCGGTGACGGGGATGCGCAGCAGGGCCGGGCGCACGAGGTGCAGACTGATCAGGGCCTGCGGATAGGCCGGCCGGCACCGTTCGGCCACGAGTTGTTCGGCTTCGCGTAAGGTGAGCCGGCGCAGGTCAACGGCACCCACACTGGGAATGAGCAGGGCGCCGTCGGCGGTGACGGTGAGCGGCAGCAGCAGATCCGTAGGCGACCCGATCGAGAGGACCAGCTCGTCCCCGGGGCCGACCCGGTATTCGTTGCGATCGACCGGCGCCTCGAACCCCCACTCGGCCGAAAGGCGGGAGAGGGTGCCTTCCCAGGCTCCGGTTCGCGTCTCGAGCTGACGCAGCGTGCGGCTTTGCTCCCACCCCCCGGCCCGCCGGGGGAGGGCCCCTTCCTGGGCGCCCGAATCGGCTGACAGTAGGCTCAGCGAGGAGGCGATGACTGCCGCGACCAGCGCGGCGAGCGGTCGCGGCCAGCTCCTTCCCGCGCGCGGGTCGCGCGAGGCGAAATCTGTGGAATCGCCGGGGCGCATGCTCCTCCCAACCTGTTCCTCGGCCCACTCTCTTGGTCGAGAGATCGCGCCGTAGGTGGACTCATCGGGCTACGGTAGCAGGTCCACCGCTGGCGGAAAAGCGCAGGTTGGAGGCCGAAGAGGAGTGCTTGCCCGCGAGGACGCCGGATGGGCCGGCGGAGATGGGTGCCCGGCCGGCTGAAGGCGATGGTTTCCCGCGGCCGCCGGTTCGGATACCCTGCCAGCGGACTAGGCAGCCGCGGCAGGAGATGAGCCATGGGTTCCGATCGAGCCAAGAACGAGGGCGCGCACACCGCGCGGTCGTCCGTGCGCGTGCCCGCGTCCGCGCCCGCGTCCGCGCCCGCGTTCGTGCCCGCGCCCGAGCCCGGTGCTGACGACATCGGCGTCGTGATCGTGACCCACAACTCGGCTCGGGATCTGCCGCGCTGCCTCGAGACGCTGCTCGACCCGGCCCGCGAAGAGGCCGATCGACCCCAAGGGGTCGTGGTGGCCGACAACGCCTCGCGCGATGACACGCTTCGCGTTGCCGACCGCCCGGGCGTGCTGCTGCGGCCGATGGGCGCCAATCTGGGCTACGGTCGTGCAGCCAATCGGGCCCTGGACGACCTGGCCACACCCTATGCGCTGCTCTGCAATCCCGACGTCTGGTTTCCGCCCGGAAGCCTGGCCGCGATGCGCCGTTTCATGCGGCAGCAGCCCGACTGTGACGTGCAGGGTCCCCGCATGGAGAACGAGGCCGGCCAGCTGCTCACCTCCTGTCGCCGGTTTCCGACGTGGCGGGCGGTGGTGGGACGGCGCCTGGGCGGATTCGGCCGCGAGGTGGATCGGCACCTCATGGCCGACTTCGATCACGCCTCGCCCCGCCGAGTGGACTGGGTGTCGGGTGCCTGTATGCTGTTTCCCCGTCACTTCCGGTTCGATCCGCGCTACCACCTCTATGTGGAAGATGTCGATTTCTGCTACGACAAGCGCGTCTACTACAACCCGCACGCGGTGGTGGGCCACCGGGTGTCGCGCGCATCGGTGCGGAGCCTCCCCATGATGGGCCGCCACCTGCGCAGCATGTTGCAATTCGCCTGGAAACACCGGGGGAATAGAGCCGGGCGTTTGCGTGTAGGATCATCAGAGGGCCGCGGGCGAGTCGCCGGGCCGGAGGAGAACGCGTGTCGGGACGGGTGCCGTGACCGAACCTGATGAAGCTGGCCGGACAGCCGAAGAGGCAGCCTGGGTCGCCCAGGCCCTGGCGGGCGAGGAGGCAGGGTTCACCGCCCTCGTCCGGCGCTACCATGCCCCGTTGCGACGCATGCTGCAGGCCATCCTGCGAAATCCGCAGGACACCGAGGATGTGATCCAAGAGACGCTCTTGCGCGCCTACCGCTTCCTGCACCGCTTCGATCCGGCGCGTCCGTTCGGACCCTGGTTGTTCCAGATCGGCGCCAACCTGGCCAAGAACCATCTGCGCAAGGGCCGGGGCCGAACCGAGCTGTCTCTGGAGGCTTCGCCGGATGAGGGCGCGGACGCCGGCTATGAGGGCGAGTGGCTGGCCGACGAACGCCCGTTGCGCGAGGTCGAGGGGAGGCGCCTGAAGGAGGCCGTCCGGGCGGCGGTCGCTCGATTGCCGGATGAGCAACGGGTGGTGTTGGAGATGCGCGTGATCGGCGAACTGACCTACAAGGAGATCGCCGGTTCGCTCGGTGTCCCGATCGGGACGGTGATGTCGCGCCTGAACCGCGGCCGGGCGCGCATCCAGGAGGAACTCCGCGAACAGTGGGGATCGGAGGTCGTATGAGTGCCGAATGCACCTGGGTGAAGGGTCATCTGGCGCCGCTAATCGACAAGGAACTCTCCAGCGAGGACCGTGCCCGTGCCGAGCGGCATCTGGCCTCCTGCGCGGCGTGCCGCGCCGCTCTCGAACGGCTGAAGGAACTGGATCAGATCGATCGCGAGGCGCTGTGGCGGTCGGAGTTTCAAGAGGCCGGCGCCCGGAAGACGGATCCGGATGCTCCCCGGGGGGTGAAGCCCGGCTCTTCGCGTGATGACGAGGATCCAGCCGATGCCCTGATGCGCGCCGTGCGGTCCCGCTTCGACCTGGAGAGCGCGAAGCGCCACCGCCGGCGTGAACTCGAAGAACTGGACGGAACGCACCGATCCGATCGGGAAGCTGCGCGGGCGGCCAAGCGGGACGCCAAAGGGGGAGCCACGCCGGAAAGCGAGCGGGTGGCCAAGCGGGACGCCGAACGGAACGCCACACTGGATACCGCGCGTGGCGTTCGGGCCGCGGCCCGGTATCTCTCCGGGGAGGACGTGGCCGATCTGCCGCTCGAGGAATCGTTGCACCGCCGCCGGGCAGATGGCACTGCGCATGAGCGTGCGGCCGGCGCGGCCCCAGTGGGGCATGCGGACCGTGGCGGGCGTGAGACTCAAGCAGCCCGCAAGCAGGATGCCGCGAGTGCCCAGCCGCGCAAGAGTTGGCTCCAACGGTTCGCGGACCTCTGGCCGAAGCCTTCATCGCGCGCGGTCTGGCTACCATTGGCGGGGGGCACCGCCGCCGTTGCCGTTCTGGTCATGTTGCTGACGGCTCGCGATGCCGACAGGGCGCGTGAGGCAATCCAAGGAAGTGTTCGAGGGGATGTGCCCACCGAACTCGATGTGAGCGAGGGCGCCCGGCGTTTGCCCGAGATTTTGATGGAAGACCATGCCGGCCGTGGCGAGGCGAGCCACGGCAATGCCGCCCACGACGATATCGGCTCCGGTGGTGGTGATGACGAGGCTGCCGGCTCCGTGGATGTAGCGATGGCGCCGGGCTCGGGAGAGAAGGCGGTGCCGAAGCAGTCCAGCCAAGCGGCAGAAGAACCCGAACCGGAACCAGCGACGAAGGAGACGCAGTCGCCCGCAGCACCGACGCCGGCAACACCGAGTCGCGAGGAGTGGTCGCGCGATGCGGCGGTCCCCGAGGCGCCCGCTGCGGACAAGCCGGGCTGGCACCAGGCGCTGGGAAACTTGCTCCGTATTCTGGATCGGCCCGAGCCGTCCGGCGCCAATCTGGCGGAGGTGAGGTTGGAGGAAGAATTGCTCGAGGCCGAACAGGTGCTGGCGCAGCGGATGACCGAGGCTGGGGCCGAGCTGTGGCAAGCACCCGGCTCCGATCGCCGAGCGCACCGCGCTTCGAGTGACCGGCTACCCCCGCCCCCCACGGACGAGCCGAGGATGATGACGAGCGCAGACGCTTCGGGCGCCACCAGCAGCTCCGCGCGAGGCCGGGCGCGGAGCCGGGCCCGGACCCAGTCTGGGGCGGAGGAGCCCGCGCATGGTCTGATGCCGGAACCGAGTGAACAGGAGCGCTCCATCGGCGGAGGGCACCCGGATGGGCGAGAGGCCGACGGCGTCACGTTGCCGGCAGTGATTCAGTCCGTGGTCGACGGGACCGCCCTGCCCCAAACCGAGGATGATACCCAGGCCTACTGGGCCGTGGCCGAGGGTTGGTATGCTCTCTGGCGGGAGGATCCCGAATCGCACGACCGCGCGAGCCACCCGGCCC